>NZ_DATCNW010000316.1:0-3107 GCF_036565025.1 Pengzhenrongella sp. | reverse complement strand
CCCTGCGGGTAACGGCCGCACTCCAGGAGCTCGAGGCGCGCGGGGCGATCCGCTCGTTCGTGCTGCAGACCGCGCCGCCGCCCCCGCCCGGCGCCGCCGGCTCGAGCGGGTACCCGCCGCCGCCCCGAGCAGGCGCCGCGCCGGTACCTCCGCCACCGGCGCCGGCCGCCCCGCAGTGGCCGGCCGCGCCCACCCCGCCACCTCCTCCGCCGTCGTGGTTGACCAAGGATGAGAGCGGCGACGTCTGACCCGAGGTCGCCGCGCCGCAGCGCCGCTCGAAGGCGGACGTCAAAATAGCGCCGCGGGGTGCTGCGACGCCGCGGCGAGCGGGTCGAGGTCGGAGAGCGTGAGCCGGTGGCGGGGCTCGGGAGGGAACGGAGTGCTGGACCGGATGCTCAGGTCGGCGTGCACGCGCACGAGCTCACCGGGTTCCAGCAGCCGCCACCCCGGGTCGTCGTCCATCCGCTCGCTCGCGATGAGCACCGAGGCGGTGCTGGCCAGGTGGGCGGATCGCGCGTGGATCCGATCGCTGCGCGCGTCGAGGTCGCGCTCGGTGCCCGTGCCGCCGGCCGGACGTTCCAGCACGTACAGCTCGTGGGTCGCCGGGTAGCGCAACGCCCACAGATCGGTGCCGGTGCTCAGCACGAAGTTGAGGGCGTAGACCGGCAGGTTCTCGCCGATCCAGGCGATCGCGGCGACCAGGCCCGCGTCCACGTCGCCGTCGTGCAGGCGCGTCTCGCCGGTGATCAGCGCGAAGATCCGTTCGCTGTCGGTGTCGCCGTGCACGACCCGCGCGACGCCCAGGTCGGAGAGGCGCGCGTCCAGGTCGGGCAGGGCGTGAACCACGCCGTTGTGCGCGAACAGCCGGCCGTCCTGCAGGAACGGGTGCGTGTTGGCCAGGGTCAGGCCGCCCGTGCTGGCGTATCGGACATGGGCCACGAACGTCGTGCCGCGCAGGTCGTGCGCCGCGGAGGCGAACCGGACGTCCTGCCACGCCGCGATGGACTTCTTGTCGATCGTCGCCAGGCCGTCAGTGTCGAAAACTCCGATACCGGCTCCGTCGGGATTGCGATGGCTCTGGGCGGAGAGGCTGTCCGGGGCGTCCACGAGCCAGAACGTGGCGCGCACCGCGGTGGCGCCGCCGTGCAGGCCGAACAGGCGGCACATCCGGCGAATCACCTCCCACTGCGATGCCTGTCGAGCAGGTAGCTCCGGAGACGATCTCCCGCTCAGCCAGCATCCCGCCGCCGCTCTCGCCGGGCATCCCGAACATCCCGAGGTCCCAACCCGCGTCGGCGCGGGCGCGCTAAGGTCACGAGGTTGTCTCGGCTGAGCGTGCCGAGGCGAGCGAACCGAACGCAGAACACGAAGGACGAGAACTCCATGGCTGCTCTGCACACCGAGTACCTCACCGAGGACCTCGACGAGGCCGGTCACCCCCGGTCCTTCGCGCTGAGCTGCCCGCCCGACTTCAACTTCGGGTACGACGTCGTGGACCGGATCGGTGCCCAGTCCCCGGACCGCCGTGCGCTGCGCTGGTGCAACGACGACGGCGAGCAGCGCACCTTCACCTTCGGGGAGATGGCGCGGCTCAGCGACCAGGCGGCGTCGTACTTCCTGTCCCTCGGCATCCGCAAGGGGGATCGGGTGCTGCTGATCCTCAAGCGGCACCCGCAGTTCTGGTGGGCCATCACGGCGCTGCACAAGATCGGGGCCGTCGCGGTCCCGGCCACGAACCAGCTCAAGGCGTACGACCTGGTGTTCCGGCTCGTCGAGGCGGACATCTCCGCCGTGCTGTGCACGCTCGAGGGGCAGGTCGCCCAGGAGGTCGAGGCGGCCGAGACCGAGCTCGGCCGTCCGCTGGTGAAGATCGGTGTGCGCGGCAACCGGGACGGCTGGCTGGACCTGGACGAGGGTCTGGCCGGCGCCGCGCCGTTCGTCCGCCCGACCGGCGAGGACCTGCCCGCGCTGACCGACCCGATGCTGCTGTACTTCACCTCGGGCACGACCGCGCAGCCGAAGATGGTCGCGCACGACTTCTCCTACCCGGTCGCGCACATCGCGACCGCGAAGTACTGGCACAAGGTCGATCCCGACGGGCTGCACCTGACGGTCTCGGAGACCGGCTGGGCCAAGTCGGTCTGGGGCAAGCTCTACGGACAGTGGCTGCTGGAGGCCTGCGTCGACGTCTACGACTTCGACCGGTTCAACCCGGTCCTGCTGCTCGAGCACCTCGCCGGCGCCCGGGTCACCACGTTCTGCGCGGCCCCGACGGTCTACCGGTTCCTCATCAAGCAGGACCTGTCCCGCTTCGACCTGTCGGCGCTGGCGCACTGCACCATCGCGGGCGAGGCGATGAACCCGGTGGTCTTCGAGAAGTTCAAGGAGCTCACCGGGCTCGAGCTCAAGGAGGGCTACGGCCAGACCGAACTGACCCTCGCCGTCGTGACGAACTACTGGCAGCCGACCAAGGCCGGGTCGATGGGCCTGCCCTCCCCGGGCTACGACGTCGTGCTGCTCGCCGAGGACGGCACCGAGGCCGCCACCGGCGAGGACGGCGAGATCTGCATCCGGGTGCCCGACGGCGGCAAGCCGCTCGGCCTGTTCAGCGGGTACCACGGCGACCCGGTGACGACCGCGACCGTGTGGCACGACGGCATCTACCACACCCATGACCTGGCCCGGAGGGACGAGGACGGCTACTTCTGGTACGTCGGGCGGACCGACGACATGATCAAGACCTCCGGCTACCGGGTGGGCCCGTTCGAGGTCGAGAGCGTCGTCATGGCACACCCCGCGGTGCTGGAGTGCGCGGTCACGGGCATGCCGGACGAGGTCCGCGGCGCGGTGGTCAAGGCCACGATCGTGCTCGCCGGGGGGTTCGAGCCGACCGACGAGCTCGGACGAGAGATCCAGACCTTCGTCAAGCACCGCACCGCGCCGTACAAGTACCCGCGCGTGATCGCGTTCGTCGACGCGATGCCGACGACGATCTCGGGCAAGATCCGCCGGGTGCAGATCCGCCAGGATGACCACCGCGTCCTGCCTGACCCCACCACCCCCGCAACGTCCGAGCGTTGACGTCCTATAGGACGTCAACGCTCGGA
>NZ_DATCNW010000315.1:0-14172 GCF_036565025.1 Pengzhenrongella sp. | reverse complement strand
CGACCCGGTGCGCTTCGAGCAGCTCTCGGTGCGCATCCCGGCCGGCCGCTGGGGCCGGCCCGAGGACGTCGGCAACGTCGTCGTCTTCCTCGCCAGCCCCGCCGCCGCGTACATCCACGGCCAGGTCCTCGCGGTCGACGGCGGCTGGCTGGCCCGCTGACCGTGCCGCTGTGATGACCAATCACAGCCATCATCGACGTCCGACAAGAATGTGGGTCACAGCATGCCCGTTATCACCAGCGTCACGGTCGAGGATGTCCGTTTCCCGACCTCTCTCACCGCCGACGGCTCGGACGCAATGAACAAGGACGGTGACTACTCCGCCGCCTACGTCGTCGTGCGCACGGACGGCACCGATAGCGTCGGGGCGCCGCTCGCCGGGTACGGCATGACCTTCACGATCGGTCGTGGGAACGACATCGTGGCGGCCGCCGCCCGTCAGCAGGCAGACCGGCTCGTGGGCAAGGACGTCGCCAAGATCGCGGCCGACATGGGTGGCCTGTACCGCTTCTTGACCTCGGACTCTCAGTTCCGCTGGCTCGGACCCGAGAAGGGAGTGGTGCACCTCTCGCTCGCTGCGGTGATGAACGCTGCCTGGGATCTTGTTGCGCGTTTCGAGGGAAAGCCGCTGTGGCGGCTGCTCGCCGACAAGTCTCCGGAGGAACTCGTCGACATCGCCGACCTTCGCTACCTCTCGGATGCGTTGACGCGCGATGAGGCCGTCGCCCTCCTGCGGGCCAAAGAGTCCTCCAGGGACGAGCACATCGCGGCGCTCGAACGCAGCGGATACCCCGTCTACACCACGTCGGCAGGGTGGTTGGGTTACAGCGACGAGAAGCTGCGACGGCTCTGTCAGGAAGCGGTCGAGACGGGCTACGGGCACGTCAAGCTCAAGGTCGGAGCCAACCTTGAGGAAGACATTCGCCGGGTCAAGATCGCTCGCGAGGTGCTCGGACCGGATCGCCACATCATGATCGATGCGAATCAGGTGTGGGACGTCGAGGAGGCTATCGAGTGGGTGCACGCTCTCGCCGAGTTCAAGCCGCTCTGGATCGAAGAACCGACGAGCCCGGATGATGTCCTGGGTCATGCCCGGATTCGCAAGGCCGTCGCACCGATCGGTGTCGCGACGGGCGAGCACTGTCACAACAGGGTGATGTTCAAGCAGTTCTTGCAGGCTGAGGCGATCGACTTCCTGCAGCTCGACACGGGACGGCTCGCCAGCATCAACGAGATCCTTGCGGTGCTGCTGCTCGCCGCGAAGTTCGGGGTTCCGGTCTGCCCGCACGCCGGTGGGGTCGGTCTCTGCGAGATGGTTCAGCACATCTCCGTCCTCGACTACGTGGCGGTCACCGGCGACCTGACCGGACGGGTCACCGAGTTCGTGGATCACCTGCACGAGCACTTCGTCGACCCCTGCCAGGTCGTTGAGGCTGTTCCGGGCGCCGGCGTCGGCTACGTTCTCCCCATCCAGCCGGGCTACTCGACGCAGATGTATGAGGCGTCGATCGCCGCGTACCGCTTCCCCGACGGGACCTATTGGTCCGCGGTCACCACGAGCCCCGGCGCGGCCGACAACTGACGGGCGGCGTCGGCCGGGAACAGCTCGTCGACCTCGTTCTCGGCGGCGCCTCGAAGGCAGACCATCGGCATCCGGTGATGCCGCAGCCCGCGGAAACCGGGATCGCGGCACCTGGGCACCCGTCGGCGTCCGAGGTGGCGTGAGGTCTCCCGCGATCCTCGAGGTCTGCGTCGTCGAGCCGGCCACGACCGGCTGGCAGGCGGCCGGCGGAACGGGGGCCTGGCCGGCCGGCCCCCAGCGCGCGCGGTCATGGTGGAACGGGGCCTCCGGCGCGGCGGGTCTCGCACGCTTCGTCACGATGGGCCTGACGGCCAACCTGGTATTCGCCGCGACGTTCCTCGCCGTCGGCTCCGCCACGGGGGCCCACGACCAGGTCCGGAACCTGCTGGCGACGATCACGTCGACCGTGGTCGCCAACGAGCTCCACCGGCGCTACTCCTTCCACGCGGAGGGTCGGGTCTCGTGGCTCCGCGGGCAGGCTGCCGGCGGCATGAGCGCCTTGCTGGGCCTCGCGGCGACCAGCATTGCGCTCGCGGCCTGGCACTGGTGGGCGCCCGACGCCGGCAGCGCCTCCAGCCTCGCAGTCGTGTACCTCGTCAATACGCTCTGCGGCCTGGCCAACTTCGCCACACTCCGCTGGGCGATGGCGGAACGGGCGCCGCGGATCCCCGATGACACCTCCGGGCTACCCCAGCTCATCACCTGACGACCCGGTGTAGGAGAATCGCGCGATCCGCACGAAGCCGGCCGTGGCGAAGATCCCCACGAAGCGTCCGGTGAAGCCGCCGGCCACCTCGGTGGACAGGTAGCGCCCGTCGAGGTGTGCCAGCGGGACCCAGCCCTGCGCGCCGCAGTAGCCGAGCACCACGGTGTCGGGCCCGGCGGTCGGCCCGCCGTCCGCTCGTTCCACGACGTCGATCCCGAGGGTCCATCGGCCTGCCGCTGCGGCCGCGGGGGCGCTGGCGACCACCTGGCGGAGCGGCCCGATCCTGGCCACGACCCGGACCTCGCCCGCATCCGCCTCGACGCTGTAGTGGTGCCGCTCGTCGATGCGCAGCGTGAGGCCCCCGACGCCGTCGGACACGTCGGCGTCGGCGCGCACCGTCATCCGCTGGTGCTCCTGGCGCCGGGCGATCAGCGCCGGGTCCGCCGCGTCCAGGCCGCGCCCGTCGCCGACCAGGGTCAGATCTTCGCCGCCGGTGGTGACCTCTTCGGGGAACCTGCCCGGGCTCACCCACGCGCTGTCGAAGGGGCCCGCCGGGAAGGCGTCGACCTGCTCGCGCCCGTCCGCCCCGGCACCCTCGATCGGCCGGCCGACGACGGGCCAGCCGTCGACCCAGTCGATCTCGAGGGCGAACGTCTCGCGCCCCAGCACGTGGAAGTCCTGCGAGGCGCCGACCGGCCGCACCCCGAGATGGACCATCGCCCACGAACCGTCGGACCGCCGCACAAGGTCCCCGTGCCCGGTGGCCTGCACGGCCGCGTGGGTCCCACGGCGCGTGAGGATGGGGTTGCGGTCGTTGCCGACGAACGGCCCGCTCGGGGCGGGGCCGCGGGCCACGCTCACGGCGTGCCCGCGCTCGGTACCGCCCTCGGCGACGACGAGGTACCAGACACCCTCGATCTCGTACAGGTGCGGCGCCTCGGGGGCCTTGCCTCCGGAGCCGGACCACAGCTGCCGGATCTCGCCGGTCGCTTCACCTCGGACGGGGTCGACCGGCGCCTGCAGGATGCCGTAGGCACCTGTCCCGGGATGCGTGCCCGTCCACGTGAGCCAGCAGGTCCCGGCGGCGTCCCACGCGAGGTCCGGGTCGATGCCGGCCAACGCCGGGAAACGCACGGGATCGGACCAGCGTCCGGCGGGGTCCGAAGCGGTGACGAGCAGGTGCCCGCCGCCGTCGGACACGTTGGTCGTGATCATCCAGAACCGGCCGTCGTGGTGCCGCAGCGTCGGCGCGTAGATCCCGCCGGAGGCCCACGCGCCGGCCAGATCGAGCTGTGACGGGCGGTCCAGCGCGTGTCCGATCGGCTCCCAGGTGCGCAGGTCCGTGCTGCGGAACAGGGGCACCCCGGGCGCGTACTCGAAGCTCGAGCAGGCGAGGTAGTAGACGCCGTCGACCCGGCACATGCTCGGGTCCGGGTGGAAGCCCGCCAGGACGGGCACACGCCCGGCCCGTGGGCCATCGGGATGCGCCTCGCGGTGGGCGGAGGGGGACGTCTGGGCGGTCTCGGGCACGGGAACTTCCTCATCGTTGAGTGAAGGGTTGAGTGAAGAGACTGGCGATCTTCGAAACGGTTCGACGAGATAAGTGACGTTTGCGGTCGGCTGGAGTAGCCTAACTAGATCCCGCTGGCGTCGAAACGCTTCGATGATGCTCGAATCTCGCTCGATCGTCAAGGATCGCCGACCAGCCGCGCGGTGTGAGTCCGCAGGTGCGTTTCCCTCACCTGGAGAAGGACATCTCGCGCGGGCGCAAGACGCTCAAGGACCTCGACGCCGCGGTCGCCACCTGGAGGTCCTCCGGTGGGGACGAGCTGCGCACGTTCTACCAGGACATCCTCGACAAGGCGTAGGGCGCTGGCCCGGCCGGGCCGTTGGGTGGGCCCGGCCGCTGTGTCGATCGGCGGGCTATCGACGCTCGACGGTGGGCAGGTCGGGCTGGTCGGGTTCGAGGCGAAGGACCGAGATCAGTGGCAGCCCGACGTCGCGCACCTTGCGCAACAAGCCATGCAGCGCCGCCTGGTCGACGACCGGGCCGGACAGCAGGGTGGTGCCATCGTGCTCAAGGGTGAGGCTCAACCCGTCGAACCAAGCGGTCCACCGGGAATCGAGCCGCCCCTTGAGGCGAATCTCGTACCTCCCGGCGTCGTACCTCCCGACATCGGCCTGGCCGGTCAAGATCTCGCTCATCGTGCTCCCTTCGCTGCCGTGATCGAACCGTAGGAGGAGACGTGGTGAGAGCGCATCACCAGAGGTGGTGATCGAGGTGGTGGTGCGAATGGTGAGGCTGCCTAGCGGTTGCGGGTTCGCGACAGGAGGTCGAGCTCCTCGGCCCGGCGGACCGCCGCCCGACGGTTGTTCACGCCGAGCTTGGAGTAGATGTTCTTGGTGTGACTCCGGAGGGTGTTCAGCGACACGATGAGCTCGCGCGCGATCTCCGGGCCGTCCAGATCGGTTCCGAGCAGCCGAAGCACCTCCTGCTCACGTTCACTGAGCGGGTCGATCAGGCCCTGCGCGACGGGCGGGCTGTCCGCGGCGAGGGTGCCGGCCGCCAGCAGGCGATGGACGTAGTTCCGGGCGAACCCCTTCTTCGCGATCGCTCTCAGCAGCGCGGCCATGGGCGGACCCTCGTCCACGAAGATTCGGACGTAGCCCGCCGGCTCAGCCAGCGTCAGGGCGCGGTGCAGCGCGGCAAGCGCGGCCGGCAGGTCACCGTGGGCCTGCTGGGCGAGCGCCTGCAGCACCAGGATCTCGATGACGCTGCCGGTCCGAGCCCCCTGTTCCGCCGCCTCCAGGAGCCGGGTCAGGAGCCCGGTCGCCTCATCGTTGGAGCCACCCGCGGGCTCCGTCGCGTACTGCGCCAGCAGCACCCTGGCGAGGGTGATGTGCTCGAACTCGCGCAGGTATCGCAGGTCGTCCGTGGCCGCCAGGCCTCGCTCACGCACCCAGCCGAGCGCCTCGCCCAGCTGTCCCTGAGCGAGCCGCACCCGCGCCCGCAACGCCGGCACCGGGCGGACCTCCGGGAAGAAGTCGCTCGCGTACACGCGCTCCGCCTCGTCGAGCAGGTCGGCGGCGCCGTCCAGATCACCCTCGGCCGCACGGATCCGCGCCATCGCGACCCGCCAGCGATACGGGTTCTGCGCCAACCCGGCGTGCTCGCCCAGCTCCCGGCTCCGCAGCAGGTGCTGCGTGGCAGCGCGCAGGTCGTTGCGCTCGCGGTGGACCTCGCTCATCCCGACGTACATGTCGGCGGTTCCGCGCAGGACCGGCCCGCCGTGCTCGGTCGCGAGCTGCAAGGCCTGCTCGTAGGCGCGCATCGCCGCACCGAGCCGACCCTGCGCGGTCCGGATGTCCGCCAGCGCGATCGTGCACCCGAGGGTGTCGGCGACGTGCCCGACCCGAAGGAGCCCCGCGACGCACTCGGACCACGACCGGTGCGCCGCCTCCAGGTCGCCGCTCGCCCAGGACGTGAGCCCCAGGAATCCCGCCGCCGAGGCACGGCCGAGGTGGTCGTCCTCGAGCGAGAGCTCGAGCGCCCGCCGGGCGTGCTGCACGCAGCCGGGTGCATCGCCGCGCGCCAGGGCGAGTGCGGCGCGGTACACCTCGATCGCCCCCGGAAGGCGGGCAAACTCCTCGTGGTCGACGACGACCATCTCGCGCGCGGGTGCATCCGGGCCCTGGGAGGTACCCGCCGCCTGGTCCAGCCACCGCTCGGCGTCCCGCAGCCGGCCCTCGACGCCCTCGATCTCGCCGACGACGAGCAACACCCCGACAGCGTTCACGCTGAGCACCGGCCTGACCCGGATCAGCTCGTCGGGAATGGCGTCGAGCCAGCCCCGCACCGTCACCTCCTGCCGGCTCCTGCGCATGGCCGGAAACGCGAGCTCGACGAGGTCCGCCGCTCGCGCGAAGTCCTCGCCGGCCAGGGCATGGCGGATCGCCTCGGACGGCTCGCCGTGCTGCTCGAACCAGGCGCTGGCACGCAGGTGCAGGTCCGGGACGTCGTCGGGCCGCTCGTCCAGCAGGTGCGCCCGCAGCACGTCTGCGAAGAGCTGGTGATAGCGGTACCACCGGCGGCGGTCATCGAGCGGGACGAGGAACAGGTTCCCCCGCTCGAGCGCCGCCAGCATGGCCTTGCCGCCATCCTGGCCGGTGACGGCATCGCAGAGCGGTCCGCTCAGCCGGTCGAGGATGGCGGTCTGCAGCAGGAAGCGTCGGACCGCTTCGGGCTGGCGCTGCAGCACCTCCTCGGCCAGGTAGTCGACGATGTAGCGGTCGTCCCCGGCGAAGCCGGCGATGAATGCGGAGACGTCGCCCCGGCCCTGCATCGAGAGCGCCGCCAGCTGGAGCGCGGCGATCCACCCCTCGGTGCGCCCCTCCAGGACGACGACGTCCTGCGCCGTCAGCGCGAGCCCCATCGCCCCGTTGAGGTAACCGGCGGCCTCCTCGGGTGTGAAGCGCAGATCGGCGGCGCGGATCTCGACGAGCTCGCCGCGCGCCCGCAGGCGGGCCAGCGGCAACGCCGGGTCGACGCGGCCGGCGATCACCAGGTGCAGCTGCGCGGGCAGGTGCTCGAGCAGGAAGGTCATCGCGTCCTGCACCTCGCGTCCCTCGATGACGTGGAAGTCGTCGAGCACCAGCACGACGTCGTCCGGGATGGCGCTGAGGTCGTTGAGCAGCGCAGAAAGGACGGCGTCGATCGGTGTCTGGGGCGACTGCAGGAGCGCGAGGGCACCGTCGCCGACCCCGGGCGCCGCCGTCTTCAGCGCCGCGACCAGATAGGTCCAGAACACCGCGGGGTCGTTGTCGCGCTCGTCGAGCGAGAGCCATGCCGTGGACCGGCCATCGGCCGCGGCGGCCGCCAGCCACTGGGTGAGCAGCGTCGTCTTGCCGAACCCGGCCGGCGCCGACACCAGCGTCAGCGCCGACTCGACCCCTCGGCCAAGGCGCTCGCTCAGCCTCGCACGCGCGACGAGGGAGCGTCGGGGCCGCGGGACGTGGAGCTTGGTCTCGAGCAGTGGGACCGCCATGAGCACATCCCCTCGCCGAGCCGGTCACCTCGCCCTCATCGTGCCAGCCGCGGACGAGATCGATACCGCGTTCCGTGCATCGCGACGCATCACCGTCGTCGCAGGATGGAGGGCAAGTGCCACCAGATTCACGATGGAGGACGTATGTCGATTCTCAGTGCACCCCGGGTGGCCGCGGTCGTGGCCCGGATCATGCAGGGCGCGGCCGCGATCGCCAACGCCAAGGTCACCGCGCGCAGCAGGACGGTCCTGGGCGAGTTCGCGCGGAACGCGCGGGACATCACGATCCCGACGTCGATCGCCGCCGCGCCCGCCGTGGTCCACCGGCCGACCGGCGCGGACCCGTACCCGCCGGTGCACGTCAACTTCCACGGCGGCGGGTACGTGATGCGGGGCGTGGACCTCGACGACCCGCTGTGCCGGTACCTGGCCGCCGAGGCGGGAGTCGTCGTCGTGAACGTCGACTACGTGGTTGCGCCGCAGCACCCGTTCCCCGCACCGCCCCGGCAGGCCTTCGAGGTCGTCCGGTGGGTCGCCGAGCATGGCGCCGAGAACGGCTGGGACGGCGGACGCCTGACGGTCGGGGGCCAGAGCGCGGGGGCGGGGCTCACCGCGGCGGTGGCGCGCCAGGGGCTGGAACACGGTGGGCCGCCGATCGCGCTGCAGGTCCTGCACTACCCGCCGCTCGACCTCACCGTGAGCGCCAAGGACAAGCGCTCGGTCATCGCCAAGCCGGGGCTGCGCCCATGGATGGGTGAGGTCTTCGACAGCGCGTACGTGCCCGACCGGGAGGCGCGTGCCGACCCCCTGGTGTCGCCCGCCGGCCCGGCGGACACCGCGGACCTCACCGGGATCGCCCCCGCGCTGGTCATCACCCCCGAGTTCGACCTGCTGCACGCGGAGGGCCTGCGGTACGCGGAGCGCCTGCGCAAGGTCGGGGCCCTGGTCGAGCACCACGACGTCCCGCAGGCCGACCACGGGTACGACATGCACGACCTCGGCAAGGCCCGCCTGACCTACGCCCTGATCGCCCGCCACGTCACGCAGGCCACGGCGAAATCGACGCCGGTCAACCCGGTCACGTGAGTCGCCGATCGTGTGGACGTTCCCGCGGAAACGCCTACAGGTTAGTCATCGCCTCCGCGGCCTCGCTGTAGCGGCCGCCCTGTACCTGGATTGTGGACGCGGCGAGCTCGATCTCGGCGAGCTCGCCGGCCGAGAGCACGACGTCGGCGGCGCCGAGGTTCTCCGCGAGCCGGTGCGGCTTGCGGGTGCCGGGGATCGGGACGATCCAGGGCTTCTGCGCGAGCAGCCAGGCCAGGGCGATCTGGGCGGGAGTGGCGCCCTTGCGCCGGGCGATGCTCGCGAGCAGGTCGACGACGGCCTGGTTGTGCGCGAGCGCGTCCGGCGCGAACCGGGGGATGGTGCTGCGGATGTCGTTGCCGGCGTCGAAGCTCGTCGACGCGTTGATCGTTCCGGTGAGGAAGCCCTTTCCGAGCGGGCTGAAGGGTACGAAGCCGATGCCGAGCTCCTCGCACGCGGCCAGCACGTCCTCCTCGGGCCGCCGCCACCACAGCGAGTACTCGTTCTGGACGGCGGTCACCGGCTGGACCGCGTGCGCGCGGCGGATCGTCGCGGCGGACGCCTCGGACATGCCGAAGTGCTTGACCTTGCCGGCGTCGATGAGTCCGGAGACCGCGCCCGCGACGTCCTCGATGGGCACGGCGGGGTCGACCCGGTGCTGGTAGTACAGGTCGATCGCGTCGACGCCGAGCCGACGCAACGAGCCGTCGACGACCTGCGTGATGACGTCGGGACGGCTCGTGACCCGACCGCTCGGCTTGCGCTCGACGGGATCGATGTCCCACCCGAACTTCGTGGCGATCACGACCTCGCCCTGGTACGGCGCGAGCGCCTCGCCGACGAGCTCCTCGTTGACGTACGGGCCGTAGATCTCGGCGGTGTCGAAGAAGGTGACGCCGCTGTCCACCGCGGTGCGGATGAGCGCGATCATCTCCTGCCGGTCGGGCTTGTCGCTGTAGCCGCCGGTCATGCTCATGCAGCCCAGCCCGATGGCGGAGACCTCCAGGCCGCTGGTGCCGAGGGTGCGCTTGTTCATGGTTCGGTTCCGGTTGTCCATATCGAAGACGGTATGCAGTCACGCAGTCCCAGGGGAGGCCCTGGGAGTACCCCTCAGCCTCGGGCCTGCGGTCAGGTGCACGCTTCGGGTGAGACTCGGAAGCCGGGGTCCGGCGCGGGTGCGTGATCCAGCTCTACGGGTGCTATCTCAGTGACGCTCCGGACGGCGCGCAGCGCCGAAAGCTCGGCCTCGACTCTCGTGACGTCGCTGGTCGTCAGGAGCACGTTTGAGACAAAGTCCGTCTCGCCATAGCTGACGGAGTCGAGGATCCACGAATTGCATGCGGTAGCCCCCGAGACCTTGACGAGCTCTCGCGGCGACGCTGCACCTATTCCGGGTCCCACGAACGTGACGCGGACCGCGAGGGCGATCGGCGCAGCTCGCGGCGTTGCTGGCGGCGTCGGCGTCGGCGTCGGTGGTGACAAAGACTCAGCACAACCGCTGACGACCAGTACCGCCAACAGTCCGACGACAATTGTTCCGGGCCGCACGGGGAAAGCGAGCTTCATGCCGCCAGCCTTTCGCTCGACCCGCGATTCGAGTCTCTACCTCCGCTATGTCGCGCCGGGCGCATCTCTTGCACCCGCGCCACGGGTCTGGCGCTCATGCATGGTGCGCCGTGGGTAGTTCCGACGCGGCGAGAGCCCGTGAGCGGATACTCACGGGCCCTCGCCCGGCACGCCACCGCGGGAAGTCCCCGCCCGCTGGGCCGAGGTCAGCTCAGGGTGGCGGCGTCGATCACGAAGCGGTAGCGCACGTCCGAGGCCAGCACGCGCTCGTACGCCTCGTTGATCTGGTCGGCGGCGACGACCTCGATCTCGGCGCCGAGCTGGTGCTCGGCGCAGAAGTTGAGCATCTCCTGGGTCTCGCGGATGCCGCCGATCGCGGAACCGGCGAACGAGCGGCGGCCGAGGATCAGCGCGAAGGCGTTGACGGCCAGCGGCTCGGGCGGGGCGCCGACGCTGACCAGGGCGCCGTCGATGGCCAGCAGGGAGAGGTACGCGTTGACGTCGATCACGGCGCTCACGGTGTTGATGATGAGGTCGAAGCTCCCGGCGAGGGTCTCGAACGTCTCGGGGTTGCTGGTCGCGTAGTAGTGGTCGGCGCCGAGGCGCAACCCGTCCTCCTGCTTCTTCAGCGACTGCGACAGCACGGTGACCTCGGCGCTCATGGCGTGCGCGATCTGGACGCCCATGTGCCCGAGCCCGCCCAGGCCGACGACGGCGACCTTCTTGCCCGGGCCCGCGCCCCAGCGGTTCAGCGGCGAGTAGGTGGTGATGCCGGCGCACAGCAGCGGCGCGGCGACGTCGAGGGCGAGGCCGTCCGGGATGCTCAGGACGAACGCCTCGGTGACGACGATGTGGGTGGAGTAGCCGCCGTGGGTGGGCAGGCCGTCCTTACCGATACCGGCATAGGTCCCGACGTTGCCCTTCACGCAGAACTGCTCCTCGCCGGCCAGGCAGTAGCGGCACTCGCCGCAGGAGTCGACCATGCAGCCGACGCCGACGCGGTCGCCGACGTCGTGCTTGGTGACCGCGGAGCCGACCTGCGTGACGATGCCGGCGATCTCGTGGCCGGTCACCATGGGGTACGTGACCGGGCCCCAGTCGCCGCGGTTGGTGTGGATGTCGGAGTGGCAGATTCCTGCGTACTTGATCTCGATCAGGACGTCGTGCGGGCCGACATCGCGGCGCTCGATGGTGGTCGGCACGAGGGGTTCGGTCGGTGAGACTGCGGCATACGCATTGACTGTGAGCATGCGACGTACACAACCAGTTCCGAAGACATCAGGGGAGTCCCTGCTGAGAGGGGTACCAGCAGGGACTCCCAAACGACGGCGGCGGGCGCCTACCGTTACGCGGTGAAGAACGAGGAGTTGCGCGAGTTCCTGATGTCGCGGCGCGCCCGGGTCAACCCGGATGATGCGGGACTGCCGGCGTACGGCAGCAACCGTCGCGTGAAGGGACTGCGCCGGGAAGAGGTCGCGATCCTCGCGGGGATCAGCGTCGAGTACTACACCCGGCTCGAGCGCGGGAACGCCGCCGGGGTGTCCGATTCCGTGGTGGAGGGGCTGAACCGGGCGCTTCAGCTGGATGAGGCGGAACGCGCCCACCTCGCCGACTTCGTGCGGGTCGCGAACTCCCACACGACGCCGCGCCGGCGTCGGGTGTCGCACACGGTCCGCCCGTTGGTGCAGCAGCTGCTGGACTCGATGACGGACGCGCCGGCCTTCGTGCTGAACGAGCGCCTCGACGTGCTCGCCGCGAACGGACTCGGGCGCGCGCTGTACGCGCCGATGTTCGGCGCCGACCCCCGGACGCCGGTCAACCAGGCTCGGTTCATGTTTCTCGACCCGGCGTCCCGAGCCTTCTGGGTGGACTGGGAGAAGTGCGCGAAGGACACCGCGGCCCTTTTGCGAACGGCCGCCGGCCGCGACCCCTACAACCGGCAGCTCTCCGATCTCGTGGGCGAGCTGTCCACCCGAAGCGAGGAGTTCCGGGTCCGGTGGGCCGCGCACGACGTGAAGCTCCACCACACCGGGGTCAAGAACGTCCACCATCCGCTCGTCGGTGACCTGACTCTGGCGTTCGAGTCCCTGCAGGTGTCGGCCGACGCCGGCCAGGTCCTGCTCGTCTACTCCGCCGAACCCGGCTCCGCGTCCCGCGAGGCGCTGAACCTCCTGGCCGGCTGGACCGCGACCGCTCACGTGGAGCTGTCTGCCGTACCCGCTGACCGGACGGGCAGCTAGCCGTTCGACGGGCGCGCTGGCAGCGCGCCGGTGTGCTCGCTGCTGAGTCCGTCGAGCGAGATCCGCAGGACCCGCCGCCACGCGTCGGGGTGAGTGTCGCCGATCGTCTGGGCGAGCTGGCTCAGTGCGGTGAGCAGAAGTTTGAGGTCCTCGACCGTGACGTCGGGGCGCACCAGGTGGGCATCTTGAGCACGGGTGCGCAGCTCGTCGATGACGGGGTCGAGCAGGAGTTCGCACTTGGCGGCGGGTGCGTGCGTGCGGGCGCCGTACGCGGTGTTCAGGGCCCGGCTGCGGTCCCGACATTCCAGGGTCCGCTCGAAGAAGTTCTCCAGGGCGGCCATGGGATCGGCGATGGTACTCGCGTCCGCCCGCGCCCTGGTCACCCAGGCACGGAAGAGCCGATCCAAGGAGGCGTTGCGCAGCTCGTCCTTGGTCGGGAAGTGCCGATACAGCGTTCCCATCCCCACGCCGCTGCGACGGGCGACCTCCCTGACGTCGAGCAGGCTGCCCTGCTCCACGATGATCGCGGTCGACGCGTCCAGGATGGCCGCGCGGTTGCGCTCCGCGTCGGCGCGCCTGACCCGTGTGGCGGGCAGCAGCGCTTGCTCGGCAGTGGACGTCATCGGGCAAGTGTAGCGATCTCGCAGGCACAAGGGGAGCACGTGCTCCGCTTCTGTTACGGTTCAACGGTTTCAACAGGAGCAGTTGCTCCGTTTCACCGTTTCACCGACGGATCAAGGACCTCACATGGCTCCCCCCACGCTCGCTGTGCCCGACCTGCTCACGTCCTCGCTGTTCCGCCCGCTCGACATCGGGCCGTTGCACCTGCCGAACCGGGTTGCCATGGCCCCGATGACCCGTCATCACTCGCCCGGTGGCGTCCCGGGGCCCGACGTCGCCGAGTACTACGCGCGCCGCGCTGCCGGCGGCGTCGGGCTGATCATCACCGAGGGCACGTACGTCGAGCACCCGAGCGCCGGTGAGCACGATGCCGTGCCGCGGTTCTACGGCGAGGACGCCCTGGACGGATGGTCCCGGGTGGTCGACGCAGTGCACGGCGCCGGGGGTCGGATCATTCCGCAGCTGTGGCACGTCGGTGCCGCGCGCGCGCCCGGCACACCGCCGTTCCCCGACGCTCCCGTGATGTCGCCGTCCGGCCTGAGGCTCGACGGCACGCCGATCGGCGAGGCCGGCCCGGTGCCCGGCCAGGGCGATCTGGACTCGATCGTGCACGCCTTCGCCAACGCGGCGGCCTCGGCGTACCGTCTCGGCTTCGACGGTGTCGAGCTGCACGGCGCGCACGGCTACCTCATCGACAACTTCCTGTGGGCGAACACCAATCGTCGTGCCGACGGCTACGGCGGTGACGCCCTCGCGCGCACCCGGCTGGCCCGCGAGATCGTCACGGCGGTCCGCGAGGCGACCAGCCCCGAGTTCCCGATCGTGCTGCGCATGTCGCAGTGGAAGCCCTATGCCTACGACGCGAAGCTGGCCGAGACACCCCAGGAGCTCGAGGCGATCCTCGCTCCGCTCGTCGACGCGGGCGTCGACGTCCTGCACGGTTCCACCCGTCGCTACTGGGAGCCGGAGTTCGCCGGTTCGGACCTGAACCTCGCCGGGTGGATGAAGAAGCTGACCGGGCTCCCGACGATCTCCGTCGGGTCGGTCGGCCTCGACGGGCACTTCATGGACACGATCGCCGGGGCCGTCGCGCCGTCCGCCGCCGGAATCGACCAGCTCCTGGAACGCCTCGGCGCCGACGAGTTCGACCTCATCGCCGTCGGCCGAGCGCTGCTCGGCGACCCCGCCTGGAGTGAGAAGGTCCGCACCGGGCGCCTCGACGAGCTGACGCCGTTCACCCGCGCGGACCTGGCCCGCCTCACCTGACGGCTGCCGCCGCTGCTGCCGCTTCAACCCCGTAACGTCCGAGCGTTGACGTCCTATAGGACG
>NZ_DATCNW010000314.1:0-13572 GCF_036565025.1 Pengzhenrongella sp. | reverse complement strand
ATCCCTGGAACGGCGACGACCACACTCGTCGGCGCGGGCTACCTCAAGGCCGCTCCAGCGGTCAACACCGAGTACACCGTGACGTACTCGGCCACCACCGGCGTCGTGAGCGCCTCGAATGTCGGCACGTCGACCGTGGGTACGGAGTGCATCGCCTAGTCCGGGGTGTCTGAGCGCCCGGCGACCATCCCCTTGGTCGCCGGGCCTTCGCCATGCCCGGCCAGGCGCAAACTGCGCACATCCGTTCGGACTGCGCACATCGGATGTGCGCATCGGGCGCGGATGTGCGCAGTTTGCGGGTGGGCTACGCGTTCGGGTGGTCGTGCTGCCAGGCGGTCCAGGCGCTGGACAGGATGTCTGGCAGGGCGTTTTCTGCTCGCCAGGCCATCGTCTCGGCGATGCGGTCGACCGACGCGACGACGCTCGCGGGGTCACCCGGGCGCCGCGGGCAGATCTCGGGCTCCACGTTCCAGCCGGACACCGCCGCCAGCTCGCGGGTGACCTCGAGCACGGTGGACCCGGTTCCCGTTCCCACGTTGAAGACGTCCCACGGCCGCTGCGGCCGGGACAGGTAGTCGAGCGACGCGAGGTGGGCGCGGGCCACGTCGCGCACGTGGACGAAATCGCGCACGCAGCTGCCGTCGCGGGTCGGGTAGTCCCCGCCGAACACCTTGGGCTGCTGACCGAGGGACCTGCCCTGGAGCAGCATGGTCACCAGGTTCATCACGAGCGGGTCACCGAGCTCGGGCGAGCCGGCGCCGGCCACGTTGAAGTAACGCAGCGACACCGCGCGCAGGCCCCAGGCCCGCACCGCGTCCCGGACGAGCCACTCCCCGACGAGCTTCGTCTGGCCGTAGGGGTTCTCGGGCGACAGGGGCGCATCCTCGGTCACCTCGTACGTCGCCGGACTTCCGTAGACGGCCGCCGAGGATGAGAACACGAGCCGGTCGACGTTCGTCGCCTGCATCGCCAGGAGCACGTTGGCCAGACCAGAAATGTTCTGCCGGAAATAGAACGCAGGTAGCGCCATGGACTCGTCGACGCGCTTCTTCGCGGCAAGATGAATTACCGACCTCACGTCGTGCTCGCGCAGCACGACGGAAAGCCTCTCGACCGAATCCGGCACGGAAAGATCCATGCGCACAATCGTCGCGCCGGGCACCCGGGCCGCCAGTCCGGTCGAGAAGTCGTCCACCACCAGCGCATCCCCGCCAGCGTCACGAATCAGTTTCACGACGTGCGCACCGATATATCCGGCGCCTCCTGTGACGAGCACGGTCATGCGGAAACCCTACGGCGGAAACGGCACCGATGGTGGCCGTCCGTGCAGGTCATCCGGGAAAACGAGAAAGCGGCGTCCGCGCCGATTCGAGGAACTGGGCGAGCTGATGGCCGACGACGTCGGCGTCGTACGTGGACTCGAAACGGGCCCGGGCGCGACGGGCGGCACGGGCCAATTCGGACTCGTTCTCGAGCAAGTCCGAAAGGATTCGCGCGCCGCCGATCGGATCGGCGAGGTCCCAGAATCGCCCCGATCCGTCGCCGCCCACGACCTCGGGAATCCCGCCGAACGGTGCGGCAACGACGGGAAGCCCGGCCCGGAAGCCCTCGAGCAACGCGAAGGGACAGTTCTCCATCAGCGCGCTGTGCACGTACACGCGGTGCTGGCGCAACAATTCGTCGATATCGAAACGCTCGCCGAGGAAGTGGACCTGGTCCGCGATGCCCAGCTCGGCCGCGAGCCGCTGCAGGGGCTCCCGCTCGGGCCCGTCGCCCACCAGGGTGAGGCTGTACCGGTGCCCCTGACGCTTGGCCGCCGCGAGGACGTGCAGCAGGTAGCCGTGGTTCTTCCGCTTGACGAGGTAGCCGACGCTGATGCAGTCACGCGTCACGACGTCGGCCGGCGAGGGTCGGGTGTCGCTCAGGAAGTTCGGAATGACCGCGCTGGAGACCGCCTTGGCCTCCGGGATCACGTCGTACAGGTGCTGGCGCATGAAGTCCGACACGAGCACGAGTCCGTCGAGCCGAGGGATCAACGCAGCCTCGAACGACCGGATCGCTCGATCCGCGCGCCCGCCGCGCCTGATCGCGTGCAGGTTGACCAGCTCTTCGGCTTCCGACTCGTTGTAGTGAACCACCATGACCACCGGGATCGGCAAGCTTCCCCTGGCCCGCAGAGCCGCATGTGCCGATCGAGGGTCCTGGGCGTAGATCACCGTCGGCTTCTCGAGCTTGAGCTGACGGCGGATGGACAGCTCCACCGAAAGGGACGTGAGATACCGGTCGAGGGGGATGCCCGGCGTGAAATGGGTCCGACGGATCGCCAGACACGGCGCCAGGAGCAGCGGCCCGATCAATGGCAGCCACGAGTCGAGGCTCACGATGCGCACGCGCTCGCCCTGCTGCGAGAGCAGGTCGGCGGCCTGCGCGATGTGCGTGTTCACCCCCACCGCGCCGGCCTCGCGGAGAATGGTCACGATCAGCATCGGGTCGCCGTGCTCGGAGCCTCGCTCCTGGACGAGCCGGCCGTCTCCGGCGAGCAGATCCTTGAGCTTGGCGAGCCTTCGTCGCAGCCGCCGTCGGAAGCGGTGCGCCGGACGTTCGCTCTCGAACATCAGCCCGCTTGGCAAGAGCGCAGCGCGCACCGCGTGTCTCATGACCTTTTCTCGCACCTTTGCCAGACGCTCGGGTTGAGCCACCCGCGAAGGGGTTCCCCAGTACGGTATCCCGGGTAACGCCGAAAATGGAGGGCACAACGGATGAAGATCGTGCTCTACACGCACCATTCCCTGTTCGAGCCGGCCGTGTCCCTCGCGGCGGCGCTGTCCAAATCGGCGGAGGTCCACCTCCTGCTCGAAGTGCCTTCCGGCAGGTGGCAGTCGGCGAACTTCGAGGCACCGGAAGACCTCGTCCCGTCGGGGCTCGTCGAGGCAGACCCCGTGCTCGCCGCGCACTTTCCCGAGGAGACCCGGGCGATGTGGCGCAGAGCTGCCAGCTTTCACCTGGTCGTGACGGGGACCCAGCGAGCACGGCACCCGGCGTCGCTGCGGCTCATGTTCGGGGTGCTGAACTGGATCCGCACGCTCAACCCGGACATTCTGCACATCGACGACGTCGACGTCTCCCCCCGGCTGGCCCTCGCCCTCGCGGTGACGCGGCTGCCCTGCCCGGTCGTCGTCGGCTGCCACGACCCCGAACCGCACTCGGGTGAGCAGGACTGGCGCGTCAAGAGCCTGACCCGGACGCTGCTGCTCTCCCGCGCGGACGCGGTGCTCGTCCATCACGAGGCTGGGCGGGCGGCCCTGCGGCTCCGCCACCGCCGGTTGCGGGCCCCCGTGTACACGGTCCGGCTCGCCAGTTACACCTTCCTGCAGCACGGAATCCCCTCAACCGAAATCACCCGTTCGGCCGAACCCGCCGTCCTGCTGTTCGGCCGGATCACGCAGTACAAAGGACTCGACACCCTGTTTCTCGCCGCCCCGATCGTGGCCCACGAGGTACCCGGCGTCCGTTTCCTCGTCGCCGGCAAACCGGCGGACGGCTACCAGCCTCCCGAACCCCCACCGCTGCCGAACGGGGGGAGGATCGAAACGACCTACGGCTACATCTCGAACGACCGGACGGCGGCGCTCTTCCGCGAGGCGCAGGTGGTCGTGTGCCCGTACACGGACGCGTCGCAGAGCGGCGTCGTGCTGACCGCGTACGCGTTCGGCCGCCCCGTCGTGGTGACCGACGTCGGCGGGCTGCCCGAGTACGTGCGCGACGGGGTCACCGGACTCGTCGTGCCCGCGGGCGACCACGAAGCCCTGGCCGCGGCCGTGATCCGCTGCCTGCGCGAGCCGGGGCTGGCGGCGAGCCTGCGGGACGGGGTCGCCACCGCGAACGCCACGGACCTGAGCTGGCGACGGGTCGGCTCAGAGCTGACCGAGATCTACGCCGAGGTCGCCGGACGGGCCCGCGGCCGCGGCCTGCGGTCGCGGCTCGGACGCCAGCGGTGAACCCAGTCGCCAGCCGAAGCGAGTGCCCGCGAGCGCCCCGGCGACCAGCAGCGCCTCTTCGCGCAGCCGCCGGGGGTCCCTGGCCTTGAGGGCCTTGGCCGCGGCCACCAGCCGGCCGACCATCCACCGCAGCAGGGTCGTCGCCACCCACCGGTCGGAGCGCACCCAGATCCCGACGAAGGCTCCCATCCCGAAGCCGTAGCTCCGCCGGGTGGACAGGCGCCGTGGCGCGGTCACTCGCGCGTGCAGGACGATCACGTCGGGATCGAACGCGAGCGTCGCACCGGCGCGCAGCAGTCGATGAATGATCTCCAGGTCCTCACCCGCCTGGCCGGGCGTCCCCGAGCCGAGCCGCTCGTCGTAGCCACCGACGTCGCGCACGGCCGCGACCCGCAGGGCCATGTTCCCGCCGGTCCCCACCTCCCACGGCAGCGCGCGACCGGCGAACACGGCCGGCTCGGTCGACACCCGCAGGGACAGCGGATAGGTCCCCGGCGCGGGTTCCCCGAGCGGGAGGACCCGCCCGCTGACGCCGTCGGGGGCGTCCGGGGCACCGGCGCGCCGGGAGATCGCGGCGAGCCAGGTCGGCGAGGGCACGCAGTCGTCGTCGGTGAACGCGACCCACGGCGTGCTCACCTGTCGCAGCCCGGTGTTCCGGGCCGCGGACAGCCCCCGCAGGGCGCTGCGGACGTGGATCACCTGCAGGCCCGCCGCGGCGCGCGTCGCGATGACGACGGCGGTCTCCTCGTCACCGCCCTGGTCGATCACCAGCACCGCCGCGGGCCAGACCTCGCCGTCGAGCAGGGCGTCCAGGCAGCGCGCGAGAGCATCCGGCCGCAGCACGGTGGGCACGACCACGCAGATGGGGACGACGGCGGTCACGGGTGGCTCCACGCCGGCACGAGACCGGTCGAGCCGAGGACGAGCCGGACCAGGTCCGCGTACAGGTTGTCGTCCTGCGCCAGGCCGTCCCCGCTGTCCCGGAGGCGCTCGGCGCGGTCGCCGGCCTGCTGGCCGAGCATGTGCAGCAGGAGCGGCTCCGTCAGCCGGGCATCGACGCCCAGCGCCGCGCAGTAGCGCCGCACCTGGGTGGACGCCAGGAGCGCCGGCTCCCCCTCGTCGAGGAGGAAGACCCGGCGGAACACCTCACCGGGGTCGGTGCCGACGGCGGGCAGGTCGTCCCACTTCCAGTGCAGCAGGAGGTAGAACAGGTCGCACAGGGCGGGGCCGGGCCGCGCGGCCTCCCAGTCCACGACCGTGTGCCGCCGCCCGTCCCACCGGACGTTCGCCGGGGTCAGGTCGCAGTGCTGCCAGACCAGCGGCACGACGACGCCGTCGGCCCGCCACGGCTCCGGGGGTCCGGGCCGCGAGTCGAGCTCGTCCGCGGGCAGGTCCCCGCACCGGGTGGCGCGGTGCAGGTCGATCAGCCACCCCACCGCACCGTCGAGCTGAGCGGCCGAGCTCATCTGGTCATCCTCGCCGGCGAAGGCGAGCGGACGTCCCGGCAGGAACGACTCGGTGCCGACGCTGAGCCCCGACCAGGTCCTGATCCCCAGCGGGGCCGGGACGGTGCCGGCCAGCTCGGGCGGCAGCAGGCTCCTGATGGCGGTCAGGGCGCGCTGCTCGCGCTCGGTCGCCCAGTTGTGCTGAGCCGTTCGGGGGAGCTTGATCACGGTGCGCGGCCGGGTGTCGGTGGGCCCGAAGGGCAGCAGGACGACCCGGCTCCACGGTCCCTCGCCGCGGGCGAGGACCACGGGCAGCACGCCGTCGTCGTCGGTCGCGAGGAGTCCCGGGGTGGGCGCAGGTGCGTCGCCGCGGCGGCCGGCGACCCCGGTCACCGAGTAGCGGCGGGCGAGCGGAGCGAGGCGCCGGCCGTCCCGTCCGACCAGCACCGCGAGCGCCAGCTGGACGATCCGGCGCGACGCGGCCCGGTCGTCGACGAGCTCGCGCAGGTACCAGGGCACCGCGCCCGGCACGTCCAGCGGCAGGAAGAGGCTGTCGTACGCGCCGCGGCGCCGCCGCCAGTACCCGGCCGTGACCAGCCCGGACCGTGCCAGCCGCCGGCGCAGCCGGGCGGGGCTCCAGCCGCGCCAATCCCGCCGGGCGCGGTCGATCTCGGCGTACACGACCCCGCCGGGCCGCAGCGTGGCCAGCGCGCGGGCGAGCTCCGCGGGGCTGCCGGAGAGGCTGACGACGGCGTCCACCCGCGCGGCACCCTGCGTGCCGATCAGCACCGTACGAGCCAGCCCCGCGCCGGTGATCTGGTCCGCGAGCGCCGGATCGTCGCTGAGCAGCCGGAGCGAGTCGAACGCGTCGTCGTCGGCGACCGGAAGCAGGAAGCGCCAGTCCAGCCGGCGCGCGGAGCCAGTGACCGGAGCGGTCGGACGCGCCGCGAGCGTCGGCGCGCGTCGGCGGGCGAAAGCCACGGGTCACCCCATCGGAAACGTTGATACCTTCCGGGTCCCGGCTCGGTAGGCTCGCCAAATGCTACACAGGCCGGCTCCGGTCGCTGCGGTTTCCCGGAAGATCATGCGGGTCCGGTTCGGGGTCCCGGTACTCATGTACCACCTCGTGTCCGACGACGTGCCCGCCGCCTTCCGCGACTACACCGTCACCCCGCGCCAGTTCGCCGGACACGTGCGGACCCTGAGGCAGTTCGACTACCACTCCATCAGCCCGGACGACCTGCTGGCGGCCCGCGAGCGCCGCCGCCCCCTGCCGCCCCGGCCCGTCGTGATCACGTTCGACGACGGCTTCCGGGACTGCCTGCGCCACGCCGCCCCGCTGCTGCACGACGCCGGCCTGGGCGCCACCATGTACGTCGTCGCGGGACTCCTCGGCAAGACGAGCCGCTGGATGGAGCCGGAGGGGGTCGACCTGCCGCTGGTGAGCGTGGCCGAGGCCCGCGAGCTCGAGCAGGCGGGCATCGCGTGCCAGTCGCACGCGCTGACTCACCCGTCGCTGGCGCGCCTGGGGACCCCGAGGATCGCCCGCGAGCTCTCCGAGTCCCGCCGGGTCCTCGAGGACGAGCTCGGGCACGAGATCCGCCATCTCGCCTACCCGCACGGTTCCTTCGACGACCGCGTCCGGGCGGAGGCGGAGCAGGCCGGGTACCTCTCGGCCTGCACGACCCAGCCCGGCAAGGTGCTGCCGAGCGACGACGCGCTGGCCCTGCCGCGGGTCAAGATCGAGGGACGTGAGGGTCCCGCCGACTTCCTCACCCGGCTGGTCACGGGACGCCACCTCGGGCATCCCGTGCGCCGTCAGCCGAGCAGCCGGCGCCGATGAGCGCATCCAGCGCGACCAACCGGGGCGCGAGCAGCCCAAGACGGGACCACCACATGCCGGGACTTCCCACCGCCGTGCGCCGCTGGCGCCCGGGCTTCCTCACCTCCTCGCGCCGCGTGACGCTGCGCCGACTGCTGCGCCCGGCCCCGCTCGGGTTGCTGCTGCGACGCGGGCCGGTGAGCCGCTCGTGGGGCTTCGACCGGGGCCTGCCGATCGATCGCTACTTCATCGAGCGCTTCCTCGGACTGCGCAGCGCCGACATCGCCGGGCGGGTCCTCGAGGTCAAGGACGACGGCTACACCCGCCGGTTCGGCGGCGACGCCGTGACGTCGGCCGAGGTGCTGGACATCGACGCCGGCAACCCCGCGGCGACGGTCATCGCCGATCTGACCGACGCGCCCCAGATCGCCGACGACAGCTACGACTGCGTGCTGCTCACCCAGGTGCTGCACCTGGTGTACGACATGCCGTCCGCGGTCCGGGAGTGCCACCGCATCCTCAAGCCCGGCGCCACCTTGCTCGTCACGATGCCCGCGCTGAGCCGCTGCAGCGGCGAGCTCCAGCACAGCGACTTCTGGCGGATCACCCCGGCCGGCGCCCGCCGCCTCTACGGCGACGTGTTCGGAGCCGAGAACGTCGAGGTGCTCGCCTACGGGAATGCCGTCCTCGGTGCCGCCTTCCTGATGGGAGTCGCGTCGCAGGAAGTGGGCGCGCGCCTGCTCCGGCAGCACGACCCGCTGTTCCCGATCCTGGTCACCATCCGGGCCACGAAGGCGCGCTGAGATGGCGCCCAGCACCTCGGTGGTCATCTGCTCGCGGGGACGGCCGGACCTGCTCATCGACGCGGTCAACAGCGTGCTCGCGATGCACCGGCTGCCGACCGAGCTCGTCGTCGTCGACCAGAGCGACCAGCCCCAGCCCGAGCTCGCGGCCGGCACGCTGCAACGGGCGACCTCGGTCGCCCTCACCTACCTGTGGTCGCCGGATCGCGGTCTCAGTCGCGCGCGGAACGTGGGGCTCGCGGCGGCCACCGGCGAGATCCTGGCGTTCCTGGACGACGACATGCTGGTCGACGCCGACTGGCTGGACACCTTCGTGCGTGCCCTGACGTCGCGGACCGAGCAGCGCGACCGGCACGTCATCTCCGGCCGGGTCGCCGCAGGCACCCCGGAGGTGCCGGGGGCATGGGCGCCGTCGACGATCGCCGACCCCGAACCGGCGTCGTACACCGGGCGGCTGCGCAAGGACGTCCTGTTCGCGGGCAACTGCGCCATGTTCCGATCGGTGTTCGACGTCGTCGGGACGTTCGACGAGCGCCTCGGCGCGGGGAGCTCGCTGCCGTCCGCGGAGGACAACGACCTCGGCTACCGGCTGCTCGCGGCGGGCTTCACCCTCGAGTACCTGCCCGCGGCGGTCGCGGTGCATCGCGCGTGGCGGCGGGAGAACGCCCAGCCGAGCCTGCGGTACGACTACGGGCGCGGCCAGGGCGCGTTCTACGTCAAGCACATCCTGCGCGGCGACCGGTTCATGCTCCGGCGCTTCGCCGGCGACGTGTACGGCCACCTGGCGCGCGCCGTCGTCCTCCTTGCGCGCGCCCGCCTGCGCGAGGCCCGCAACGACCTGGCGTACACCTGGGGCCTCGTCGTCGGCGCGCTGGGCTGGTTCCGGGCGAGGTGAGCCAGCAGGGCGGGCGCGCGTCGCGCATCGGACGCAATACGCTCAGCAACTCGGTGGGGCGGCTGGTCACGCTGGCCACCACCTTCGTGATGACGCCGTTCATCCTGCACCACCTCGGGGAGACCGCCTTCGGGCTCTGGATCCTCGCGAACGCGGTGGTCAGCTACGGCACGCTGCTCGACTTCGGCATGGGGTCGGCGATCATCAAGTACGTCGCCGACGCGAGGGCCAGGGGCGAGAAGTCGACCGCGCACGAGCTGCTGGGGACCGCGACCCGGATCTACGCCGGCCTGGCGGTACTCGCCCTGGGGGTCGGGGCCGTGCTCGCGACCCAGGCCGATCGGGTGATCCACCTGGGCCCGGCCGCGAGCGCCGTCGCGCCCGCGGTCCTCGCGCTCGTCACGGTGAGCTTCGGGATCAACCTGGCGGCCACCCCGGCCAGCGCCGCGCTGCGCGGCCTGCAGCGGTACGACCTCACGAACGCGATCACGGTGGTGAACGCGCTCGCGACCGCCGCCCTGACGGTGTTCGTGCTCCTGCAGGGCTGGGGGCTGGTGGCCATGGTCGCGGTGAACGTGCCGGTCGCGCTGGGCAGCCAGCTCGTCACCGTGCTCATGCTCCGGCGCCTCAACCCGATGTTCGCCCTGCGCTGGTCCCCGACGTCCCGCGGCTCGGCCCGGAACCTGACCGGCTTCGGGGTCACGCTCACGGTCAGCCAGCTCGCGGTCCTGCTGCAGAAGCGGACCAGCGAGATCATCATCACGGCTGCCATGTCGGTCTCGGCGGTGGCGCCGTACTCGCTCGCCCGGCGGCTGAGCGAGCTCCCGCACATGATGAGCGACCAGTTCATCAAGGTGCTGCTGCCGGTGGCCAGCGAGCTGCACGCCACCGGGGAGCCCGAGGGGCTGCGGCGCCTGTACCTCGTCTCGACGCGCATCACGCTCGCGCTGATGTTCCCGCTCGCGCTGTGCGCCGGCTTCCTCGCGGGTGACCTGCTCGAGCTGTGGGTGGGTGCGAAGTACCGGGACCAGGGGGTGCTCGTCGTCGTGCTGGTCATCGCGAGCGTGGCGTTCACGAGCCAGTGGCCGGCCGGTTCGGTGTTCCAGGGGATCGGGCGGTTCGGCTGGTTCGCCGTCGCGTCCCTGGTGTCCGGGGTGCTCAACGTGGCGCTCACCGTGTTCCTGATCAAGCCGTACGGCCTGATGGGGGTCGCCGTCGGCACCCTCGTGCCGACCGTGCTCGAGGCGCTCGCCTGCGTGCTGCCCTACACGCTGTGGAAGCTGGGCATCCCGGTGGGCGCCGTCGTCAGGCAGGTGCTGATCCCGACGGTGCTGCCGGTGGCCCCGTGCGTGGGGGTGCTGCTGCTGGCCGCTCGGCTCGTCGACCAGCCGTCGTGGCCGGCGCTGATCCTGACCGGCCTGGCCGGGGGGGCGGCGTACGCGGTCGCCTACCTGTTCATCCCGGCGGCGGCCGCCGAGCGCGCGCTGGCCGCGCGCACGCTGCGCCGCCTGGTGCGTCGCTAGGTCCGTCGCTAGGTCCGTCGCTAGGTCCGTCGCTAGGCGGCGGGAACTCCGGCGAGGAGCCCTTCGCGCAGGACCGGGCCGAGCCTGGTGGCGAACGCGTTCGTCAGATGCCCGCCGTCCGCGTAGACGAGAGTCCGTCCGATGAAGGACGGGCAGACGTCCGACGCCGAGCAGAACCACTTCTTGGTGTCGATGAAGGTCACGTCCGGGCCCGCGGCCGACGCCGATTTGGCGTCCGAGGCGACGATGGCGTCGCGTCTCGCGGACGGCTCCGCGAGGCAGTCGGCCGGGGACCCGAACCGGGTGGCGCAGAGGAGGATGTTCGCCGACTCGGGCGGCGGCGCAAGGATGACGACGCGGCTGCCGGCGGCGCGCAGCCGGTCCAGCGTGATCTCGGTCCCGGATCGCCATTGCGCCAGGGGGTCGGCCGACCGGTCCACGAATCGCTTCAGGGAGTCCTCGGCGCTGCTCATGATCACCAGCTGCGGGGACTGCCGGACGATCTGGTCGAGGGCCCAGCGGCGGAACGGGTCGCACGTGGGGTGGGCGGAACCGTCGTCCAGGAACACGGTCGCGGTGAACGCCGGGCACTCCGCCTGCGTGTCGACCTCGATCTTCCAGCCGAGCGGCTCGAGCGCGGCGCGAATCCCCGGGACGTAGCTGATCGCCATCGAGTCGCCGAGCACGACGGCGGTCTTGGCGGCCGACGGGTTCCCGTAGACGCAGTGCACGGCGTTCTTCTGCGGGTCCGGGTTCGCCGTGGCATCCCCGCCGAGGCAGCCGTCGCGCACCCACTCCGAGGCCTTGTCGCCGGCGCTGACCTCGTCGAGGGAGGGCACCAGATCGGGCCAGGTCCGGGTCCCGATCGCGGCGTCGATCGAGGCGGTGAGGCGGCGCTGCGCGGGGGTGGCCACTGTGCCCCGGGCGGGCGCCCATCCGTTCGCGCCCTGGGTCGGCGTGGGGTCGCGCAGCTCGACGTGGGTTGCCAGCACTCCCGTTGCGCCCAGGACCAGGACGCTCGCGAGGGCGGCGCGGCGGGTGAGCAGGGCCGGCCCGGTCGCCATCGGACGGCGTCGGGCGCGCGGCTCAAGCCAGCCGGACCTGCGGATGGGGTCCTCGATGAGGTGGAAGGACAGCACCGAGCAGCCGACCGTGAGCGCGACCTTGACCGCGGCCCACAGCAGGCCGCCGCCCGGCACGAGGGCCGGCACAAACACCTGGATCGGCCAGTGCCACAGGTACAGCGAGTACGAGATCGTTCCGATGTAGCCCATCACCGGGTTGGTCAGCGGGGCGAGGCCCGACGCCGTGCCGCCCGTTCCCGCGGCGATCACCGCGGCCGTGCCGAGCACCGGCAGCAACGCCCCCGGCGCCGGGAACGGCGTGGCGGAGTTGATGAGCAGGGCGCTCGCGGCGATGGTGACCAGCCCGGCCCAGGCGAGCACCGTCCGCGCGAGGTCGGGGAGCCGGCGCAGCTGGGTGCTGAACACCGCCAGGGCGGCGCCGGCGCCCAGCTCCCACCCGCGCGAGAAGGTCGAGAAGTAGGCCCAGGTCGGATGGGTCGCGGTCTCCCACAGGCCGAAGCCGAACGACGCGATGCTGAGCGCCAGCACGACGACGACCAGGGCGGTCCGGGCGGTCAGGGGCACTCGTGGCGTGAGGGGCGATCGCGCGGTCAGGGGTGATCGCGCCGTGGGTGCCGATCGCGCGCCGGGCGCCGATCTCGCGCCCTTGCGCCTGCCAACAGCCAGGACGAGCAGCAGCAGCCACGGCCACCCGAGGTAGAACTGCTCCTCGACCGCGAGGGACCAGAAGTGCTGCAGCGGGGAGACGGTGCCCGCGGCGAGCTGGTAGTTGGCCCCGATGAGCGCGAGATGCCAGTTGGCCGCGAACGCGAGCGACCAGAACGAGTCGACGAGGGCGGAGAGCGCCCGCCCGGAGAAGAAGAGCAGAAAGCTGACCGCGACCGTGCTCACGAGGACGGTCGACGCCACCGGGATGATCCGTCGCACCCGCCGCCGGTAGAAGCCGAGCAGGGAGATGCGCCCGGTGCGCTCGTGCTCGCGCAGGAGCAGCCCGGTGATCAGGAACCCGGAGATGACGAAGAAGACGTCGACGCCGACGAACCCGCCCGTCGGCCAGCCATGGATGTGCGACAGGATCACCAGCATCACGGCCACGGCGCGCAGCCCCTGGATGTCGGCGCGCAGGTCGTGCCGCACCCGCGCACGGGGAGCTGCGGTCAGCTCCGTTGTCGCGACCACAGACCCTCCCCGACGACGCGTCCGATCCGCTCCGCACCCCGCAGAGCAGCCCACTGTAAACCGGCAAACAACTCCCACGGAGGGGGCAAACAGGTGAAATCGCCCGCGCGATTCCGCCGGCCCGGCCGGGCTCCCGACCGTCGCCCCCGTCGATCGCCGACGACGTCGCGCTCGACTCGCTCCGGCTGCTCAGTGACGATCCGGCGCTCGCGGACCAGATCATCGGCGCGGGCGGCCGCCAACTGGCGCCTCCGTCGACCGCCACCAACTGGCGCCTCGGTCGATCGGCCGCCAACCGCCGCCCGAGCCCGCCCCTCGAGCCAGATCGCCCCCGTCGGGTACGCGAGATAGGAGTCGTTGTCGTATTTCGGGCCTTGCGACGACAACAACTCCTATCTCGCGTGCGACTCGTCAGTCACCGCCCTTCTCGATCACGTGAGTGCGGGACTTTGGCTGCCCGTTCGGGGTTTCGGACAGCGAAAGTCCCGCACTCGCGGATCCGAGCCGCGGACCTTGACAGCCTGAGTCCGCAATGAGCCGAATCTGCGCCGGCGGGTGCGCGAACTGCGAGTTGTTGTCGAATTTCGGGCGTTCGGAGCATAACGTCTCGCATCTCGCGAGCCACACGGTCTCGTTGATCACGCGCGTGCGGGACTTTGGCTGCCTCTTCGGGGGGCTTCTGACAGCCAAAGTCCCGCACTCGCGCGGCCGACAGCAGAACGGCCGCACTCGCGCGAATCCGCTCGGCGCTGGCGTCACGACGACGTCAACCTGACCGAACCTCACCAACCGCAACGTCCGAGCGTTGACGTCCTATAGGAC
>NZ_DATCNW010000313.1:0-31501 GCF_036565025.1 Pengzhenrongella sp. | reverse complement strand
ACGTCCTATAGGACGTCAACGCTCGGACGTTGCGGGGATTGGCAGGACGAACGGAGCGATAGCGTTCTGGCGTGACCGTGACCCCGATCCCGCAGCTGCACACCCTGGCCGTCGACTGCGGTGGCGGTGGGATCAAGGCCTCGGTGCTCGACGCCGCCGGAACCCTGCGGGCGCCGGCGGTCCGCGTGCCGACCCCCTACCCGCTACCGCCGGAGCGACTGGTCGCGACCATCGTGGAGATCGCCGCGGCGCTGCCGCCCGCTCAACGGGTCACCGTCGGGATGCCCGGGATGCTCCGGCACGGCGTCGTGGTCGCGACCCCGCACTACGTGACCCGGTCCGGCCCGCACAGCCGGGTGCTGCCCGAGCTCGTCGAGGCCTGGGCGGACTTCGACATGGAGGCCGCGATCGCGTCCGCCTTCAGCCTGCCGGCCCTCGTCCTGAACGACGCCGAGGTGCACGGCGCCGGCGTGGTGGCCGGGTCGGGCGTCGAGCTGGTGCTCACGCTGGGCACCGGGCTGGGCTCGGCGCTGTTCGACGGCGGCGCGCTGGCGCCGCACCTGGAACTCTCCCAGGCGCCGATCCGCTGGGGCACGAGCTACGACGACTACGTGGGACAGATCGAGCGCGCGCGGCTCGGCGACGGGCGCTGGTCGCGCCGGGTGCGCCGCGTGGTGGACGGCCTGCGTCCGGTGTTCCTGTGGGACCGGCTGTACCTCGGCGGCGGGAACTCGCGGCAGATCACCCCGCTGGTGCTCGGGCGGCTCGGGGACGACGTCGTCGTCGTGCCCAACTCAGCGGGGATCGTGGGCGGGGTACGGGCCTGGAGCCTGCGCGGGGTCTGACGCCTCGACCCGCACGAGCGCATCGAGCAGCACCCGGCCGAACGCCACCGGCGCATCCAGGTTGACCAGATGCTTCGCACCCCGCACGACGACGAGACGGCCGTCGTGGCAGGCCGCGAGGAACCGGCGCTCCTCGGTGCGGAAGTGGTCGAAGCGCCCGTTGACGAGCCACACGGGCGCGGAGATCCTGGCCAGGTCGGCGAGCGGGGTCGCGGCGCTCATCTCCCGCAACACGTCATCCATGACGTCGAGCGCGAAGCCGCCCGCGGCGACGTCGAGCGCCGCGGCGCGGGTCAGCGTGCGCTCGGCCATGAACCGGTTGAGGCCGGCGCCCGCGTCGGGCAGGGCCCCGATCGCGCGGGCCGCGAGCATCCACGCGGCCATCGGGATCCGCGCGGGACGCGTCGAGCACGCAGCGGCGACCAGCCCAACGACGTTCTTGGGGTACCGCGCCGCATACGTGATCGAGACGTAGCCCCCGAGCGACAGGCCGACGACGAGCACCGGTCCCTCGAAGCGGTCCACGGCGTCCGCGACGGCGTCGACCGCGCCATCGAGCGTGAACGGCTCACCGGCACGCCGGCCGTGCCCCGGAAGGTCGATCGCAACCGCCCGGCGACCGGCAGCGGTGAGCGCCTCGACCTGCGCCCGCCACATCGTCCGCGACGTGCGCACTCCATGTACAAACACCACTCCCGCAACCCCCATGCCCCCGACCCTAGAAGCCCCGGCCCCCGCCCGCCTCCGGTGTCCACGCCGGACTCCCGCGCGCCGGGTGCAGGTGCTGTGCGCTGGGTGCCGAGTGACAAATGCCGGGTGCCGGTCCCGGTCCCAGCCGCGAGTTCGTCATATTGAGCCGAGTTCGTCGGTCCAGCTCGACCGGCGAACTCGCGTCGAAACGACGAACTCGCCAGCGACCAACGTCGGGCGGCGGCTGACGGTCGGCGGCTTGCACGAGATATCGGTGTGCGGCCCGGCGTCGGCACACGAGCGCCGACGTCGGCAGACGGGTCGGCGCAGCGCTCGGCGCAGCGCTCAGTGCAGCGCTCAGTGCAGCCAAAGTGCACCCAGGGTGCGCGTTCGCTGCACAGAGGGCTGCACAGAGACCGGCCCATGCCCGACGGCGCGCGAAGCGGCGCGAGCAGCTCCCCCACCCTCGAGTTCGCCCTTTTGAGCCGAGTTCGCCCGTCTCGCCAGACCGACGAACTCGCGTGCGAACGACAAACTCACCCCCGGCCGACCCGCCGGACGTCCGAGCAGCCGCAACCTCAGCACCGAGTACCGGGTCCCCGTCCATGTCCATGTCCATGTCCATGTCCATGCCCGCGCCCGCGCCCGCGCCCGCGCCCGCGCCCGCGCAAAAAAATATCCGCCGAGAGTGGAGTAACTGCCCCGGAAACTCTCGAATCTGGGGCGGTTACTCCGCTCTCGGCGGAGGGTGGTGCTGGGCTGTCAGGCCTTGGCGTCGGCCTCGGGGGCGTCGTCCGTGGGGGCGTCGTCCGTGGGGACGTCGTCCGTCGTGGCTTCGACCTCGGGGGCCTCGGCTGCGGGGGCCTCGGGGGCCTCGGGGGCCGTGGTGTCCTCGACGACCTCAACCGGCTCGACGACCTCGACCGGCTTGGCAGCCGACTTCTTGGCGGCGCGCCCGGTGGCCTTCTCGGCCTCGCGAACGGTCGCCTGCTTCGGGCTGAGCGGCTCGAGCACGAGCTCGATCACGGCCATCGGCGCGTTGTCTCCCTTGCGGGGGCCGATCTTCGTGATGCGGGTGTAACCGCCGGCGCGCTCGGCCAGGACCGGCGCGATCTCCGTGAACAGGGTGTGCACGACACTCTTGCTCTTGACGACGGTCATCACGCGACGGCGAGACTGCAGGTCGCCGCGCTTGGCGAAGGTGATCAGTCGCTCTGCGAGGGGACGCAGGCGCTTGGCCTTGGCTTCGGTCGTCGTGATCCGGCGGTGCTCGAACAGGCTCGTGGCCAGGTTGGCCAGGATGTGCCGCTCGTGCGCCGGTCCGCCACCGAGCCGGGGACCCTTAGTGGGCGTAGGCATGGTCTTAACTCCTCAGTTACGAAAATGAACGAGCGACGCGGGCAGTGGTGCCCCCCGCCCGACGCGGCGTCAGTACTGCTCTTCCTCGGTGAACTCGCCCTCGTCGGCGTCGTAGTAACCGGCGGCCTTCGTGGGATCGAAGTCGAGCGGGCTGTCCTTGAGGGACAGGGAGAGCTCGGCCAGCTTCTCCTTGACCTCGGTGATCGACTTCGCACCGAAGTTACGGATGTCCAGCAGGTCGGCCTCACTGCGCGCCACGAGCTCACCCACCGTGTGGATGCCCTCGCGCTTGAGGCAGTTGTAGGACCGGATGGTCAGCTGCAGGTCTTCGATCGGCAGCGCCAGGTCGGCGGCGAGCGCGGCGTCCGTCGGGGACGGGCCGATCTCGATGCCCTCGGCCTCGACGTTCAGCTCGCGGGCGAGACCGAACAGCTCGACGAGCGTCTTGCCGGCCGAGGCCAGCGCGTCGCGCGGGGAGATCGAGCTCTTCGTCTCGACGTCGACAATCAGCTTGTCGAAGTCGGTGCGCTGCTCGACACGGGTCGCCTCGACCTTGTAGGTCACCTTGAGCACCGGCGAGTAGATCGAGTCGACCGGCACGCGGCCGATCTCGGCGTCGTAGGACTTGTTCTGCTGCGCCGAGACATATCCGCGACCGCGCTCGACGGTGAGCTCGATCTCGAGCTTGCCCTTGTCGTTCAGGGTCGCGATGTGCAGGTCGGGGTTGTGCACCTCGACACCGGCCGGCGGGACGATGACCGAGGCCGTGACGGCGCCGGCCCCCTGCTTGCGCAGGTACATCACGACCGGCTCGTCGTTCTCCGAGGAGACGACCAGGTTCTTGATGTTGAGGATGATCTCGGTGATGTCCTCCTTCACCCCCGGCACGGTGGTGAACTCGTGCAGCACGCCGTCGATCCGGATCGACGTGACAGCCGCACCCGGGATCGAAGAGAGCAGGGTGCGGCGGAGGGAGTTGCCGAGCGTGTAGCCGAAGCCAGGCTCCAGCGGCTCGATGGAGAACCGCGACCGGTACTCCGAGATGACCTCTTCGGTCAGGGTGGGGCGCTGTGCGATGAGCACTTCTTGAATCCTCTCAGTGAGCGTCCGCCATATGACGCTCTGCGGTGGTGCGGCTCGCCGGGTCTCGGTCTACCGAGGCGGGCTATCGTGCGCCGGGCCCGCGGCGCAGCTTCAAGCTGCCCCGCGGACCTGGTAATTCAGTTGATCAAGTTGTACAGCGTCAGACGCGGCGGCGCTTGGAGGGGCGGCAGCCGTTGTGCGCCTGGGGCGTGACGTCCTGGATCGAGCCAACCTCGAGGCCGGTCGCCTGAAGTGAGCGGATCGCGGTCTCGCGGCCCGAACCGGGGCCCTTGACGAAGACGTCGACCTTCTTCATGCCGTGCTCCTGCGCGCGGCGAGCAGCTGCCTCGGCGGCGAGCTGGGCAGCGAACGGGGTCGACTTGCGGGACCCCTTGAAGCCGACCTGGCCGGAGGAGGCCCAGGCGATGACGGCACCGGACGGGTCCGTGATCGTGACGATGGTGTTGTTGAAGGTGCTCTTGATGTGCGCCTGGCCGTGGGAGACGTTCTTCTTCTCCTTGCGGCGCGGCTTGCGCACGGCAGTACGAGTCTTGGGAGGCATGTGCTTGTTCTCTCCTGGTCTGGGTCGGCTGGCTGCAGTGCCGCTCGCGGTCGATGACTCGAGGTCACCGTGCCGGGCGGGCTACCGCTGCTACTTGCGACCGGCCTTCTTCTTGCCGGCGACGGTGCGCTTGGGGCCCTTGCGGGTACGCGCGTTGGTCTTCGTGCGCTGTCCGCGCACCGGGAGACCGCGACGGTGCCGCAGACCCTCGTAGCAACCGATCTCGACCTTGCGGCGGATGTCTGCCGCAACCTCGCGTCGGAGGTCACCCTCGAGCTTGTAGTTCGCCTCGAGGTAGTCGCGCAGCGCGACGAGCTCGACGTCGCCGAGGTCCTTCACGCGGATGTCCGGGCTCAGCCCCGTGGCAGCAAGCGTCTGCTGCGAGCGGGTCCGGCCGACGCCGTAGATGTAGGTGAGTGCGATCTCGAGCCGCTTGTCGCGGGGGAGATCGACTCCAACAAGACGTGCCATGTGCTGGTACTCCTGTACTGCGTCGGAGGTCTTCCGCACCACCCTCCCGCGTTGATCCGCGGGCCCCGGCCTCCGACCGGGGGTTCACCTCCTGCGATCCGTAGGACCGCAGGAGCAGTGGTGGTGCGCTGGTGGTACCCGCTCCGCATGGAGGGAGGTACCGGACGATCTGCTCGAGCTTGCGCTGCGAGCGTCAGGGCATCAGCCCTGGCGCTGCTTGTGACGCAAGTTGTCGCAGATGACCATGACTCGACCGTGCCGGCGGATCACCTTGCACTTGTCGCAGATCTTCTTGACGCTGGGCTTGACCTTCATGGCATTCCTCCGCCGCCGCAAGTTGCGTCCGCACCCGTAGGGACGAACGCGACGGCGTGATCGAGTGGTGGTTACTTGTAGCGGTAGACGATCCGGCCGCGGGACAGGTCGTACGGGCTCAGCTCAACGACCACCCGGTCCTCGGGGAGGATTCGGATGTAGTGCTGACGCATCTTGCCCGAGATGTGGGCGAGCACTCGGTGGCCGTTGGCCAGCTCCACGCGGAACATCGCGTTCGGCAGGGCCTCGACAACGCTGCCCTCAATCTCGATGACACCGTCCTTCTTTGCCATATCCTCCGCTAACTCTCGGTTGCTCTTACAGACTGCACTCAAAACCCGGCCGTGACCGCAGAGGGCCACCGATGGGGTGTTGACGGATTGATGCGGCGCCGCTCGCGGCGCACGCACCCAACGACCAACTCTACGTCATGGCGGTGGAAAGCTCCAACCCGTGCCGGGCCCGACGCCGGTCGGCGGCCGGCCCGGCGGGCTCGCGTCAGTCCGCGAGCGGCGCCACCTTGATCCCGAGCGCCGCGAGCCGTTCCGCGCCGCCGTCGGCCGCCGTGAGCACCCAGATGCCGCCCTCCAGCAGGGCCACCGAGTGCTCCCAGTGCGCCGCGCGCGAGCCGTCGCCGGTGACCACGGTCCAGTCGTCCTCGAGCACCTGGGTGGCCCGCGCCCCGCGCACGAGCATCGGCTCGACGGCAAGGCACATGCCCGGCCTGAGCTTCGGCCCGCGGTCGCGCGTGCGGTAGTTCAGCACGTCCGGCGCCTGGTGCATCTCGCTGCCGATGCCGTGCCCGACGTACTCCTGGATCAGGCCGTAGCGCACTGCCCCGTTGGCGCCCGCGACCTGGGTCGCATCGACGGAGTCCTCGACGGCGTCGCCGACCCCGCTGAGTCGGTCGCTCGTCGCCAGCGCAGCGATGCCCGCCCACATGGCGGTCTCGGTGGCGTCCACGAGCTCGACGTCGAGCGAGTCGGCGTCCGGGATCACCAGGCTCATCGCGGAGTCACCGTGCCAGCCCTCGATGATCGCCCCGCAGTCGACCGACACGAGGTCGCCGGGTGCGAGCACGCGCGAACCGGGGATCCCGTGCACGATCTCGTCGTTGACGGACACGCACAACGTCGCGGGATAGCCGTAGTAGCCCAGGAACGACGGCTTCGCGCCCCCCTCGCGGATCACGTCGGCCGCGATCGCATCCAGGTCGCCCGTGGTCATGCCGGCTCGGACCTGCGCCCGAACCGCCGCGAGGGCGTCGGCGACCACGAGGCCGGCGCGCCGCATGAGGCGCACCTGCTCCGTCGTCTTGTACTCGATCTTGTCCCTGCCGAACATTGAAGTGAAGGTGCTCCTCGGTGCTTTTCGGTGCGCGGTGGTGGAGGCGGTCAGCCGAGCGACGCGAGGGCGGCGAGCACGCGCTCGGTCACCTCGTCGAGCTCGCCGATGCCGTCCGCCGTGACGAGCAGCCCGCGCTCGGCGTAGACCGCCTTCAGCGGGGCGGTCGTCTCGTCGTAGATCGCCAGGCGCTTCTCGATGGCCTCTTCGGTGTCGTCGGAGCGCGACTCGACCTCGGCGCGCTTGCGCATCCGCACGAGCAGCTCCTCGCGGGGCGCGGTGAGCTCGACGACGGCGTCCAGCTTGGACCCGAGCTCCTCGAGCATCCCGTCGAGCGCGACGACCTGCGCGGCCGTGCGCGGGTAGCCGTCCAGGATGAATCCCCTGCCGGCGTCCGCCTCGGCGAGCCTGGCCTTGACCATCTCGTTGGTGAGCTCGTCCGGAACGAGGTCACCCGCGTCCATGATCGACTTCGCGCGCTTGCCGAGCTCGGTGCCGCCCTTGACGTTGGCGCGGAAGATGTCGCCGGTCGAGATGGCGGGCACCCCGATGCGCTCCGCGAGGCGGGCGGCTTGCGTGCCCTTGCCGGAGCCCTGCGGCCCCATGATCACCAGGCATGTGCTCATCGGAGGAACCCTTCGTAGTGCCGCTGCTGCAGCTGCGACTCGATCTGCTTGACCGTCTCAAGGCCGACCCCGACGACGATCAGGATCGATGCCCCGCCGAACGGGATGTTCTGGGTGATGCCGAGCAGGATGAATGCGATCGTCGGGACCAGGGCCACCAGTGCGAGGTAGACCGAACCCGGGGCCGTGATCCGCGAGATCACGAAGGAGAGGTACTCGGCGGTCGGTCGCCCCGCACGGATGCCGGGGATGAAGCCGCCGTACTTCTTCATGTTGTCCGCGACCTCGTCCGGGTTGAACGTGATGGCCGTGTAGAAGTAGCAGAAGAAGATGATCAGCACGACGTAGATCCCGAGGTGCAACGGCGCCGCCTGGTTGACCAGGTTGTTCGTGAGCCAGACCACCCAGTCCGCGTTCTTGTCCGCGAACTGCGCGAGCAGGCCCGGCACCGAGAGCAGCGACGACGCGAAGATGATCGGGATGACCCCGGCCATGTTGATCTTGATCGGGATGTAGGTGCTCGATCCGCCGTACATCCGCCGGCCGACCATGCGCTTGGCGTACTGCACAGGGATCCGGCGCTGGGACTGCTCGACGAACACGACCAGCGCGATGACCAGCACCACGATCGCGAGCACGATGACGAACTTCGTCGGGCCGTTGTCGCCACCGGCGATGGACCACAGGGAGGTCGGGAACCGCGCCGCGATCGAGGTGAAGATCAGCAGCGACATGCCGTTGCCGATGCCGCGCTCGGAGATGAGCTCACCGAGCCACATGATCAGGCCGGTGCCGGCCGTCATGGTGAGCACCATCAGGACGATCGTCAGGACCCCGGCGTTGGGGATGACGTCGACCGAGCAGCCGGAGAACAGCCGGCCCGAGCGGGCGACCGTGATGACGGTCGTGGACTGCAGGATCGCCAGCGCGATCGTGAGGTACCGGGTGTACTGGGTCAGCTTCGCGGTGCCGGACTGGCCCTCCTTGTGCAGGGCCTCGAAGCGCGGGATGACCACACGCAACAGCTGGACGATGATGCTGGCCGTGATGTACGGCATGATCCCGAGCGCGAACACGGACAGCTGGAGCAGGGCTCCACCGCTGAACAGGTTCACCAGCCCGAGCAGATCGTTGTTCCCGGCGGTCTCGCCGATGCAGACCTGGACGTTGGAGTACGAGACCCCCGGCGTCGGCAGGAACGAGCCGACCCGGAAGATCGACATCACCGCGATCGTGAAGAGCAGCTTTCGCCGCAGGTCGGGCGTCTTGAAGGCCCGGACGAATGCGCTGAGCACCTATCCTCCTGCTCCGCCTTCCGGCGGTGTCTGGTGACGCCGGGCTCCCCCGGCCATCGCGTCAAAACAAGACGCCCCCGCGGCGCCCCGGCGAACCCTAACGGATATACGGGCCGACATGCGGAAGCGGGGCCGGCAGGACGTGTTGTCCCACCGACCCCGTCCTTCGATCAGTCCTGCTCGACGGTCCCGCCGGCGGCCAGGATCTTCTCGCGCGCCGACGCCGAGTAGGCGTCGACAGCGATCGAGATCTTCACGGTCAGCTCGCCGGTGCCGAGCACCTTGACGAGGTGGCCCTTGCGAACCGCACCCTTGGCCACGAGGTCCGCGACCGTCACCGAACCGCCCGCCGGGAAGAGCTCGGACAGCTTGTCCAGGTTCACGACCTGGTACTCGGTGCGGAACGGGTTCTTGAACCCGCGGAGCTTGGGCAGACGCATGTGCAGCGGCATCTGACCACCCTCGAAACGCTCGGGGATGTTGCCACGGGCCTTCTGACCCTTGGTTCCACGACCGGCCGTCTTGCCCTTGGACGCCTCGCCACGACCCACGCGGGTCTTGGCGGTCTTGGCGCCCGGTGCCGGACGCAGGTGGTGCACCTTGAGGGTGCCACCGGCGCCGACCTCGGCCGCCGCCTTCGCGGCGGTGGCCTTCGTCTTGTCGTTCTCAGCCATCAGTCAACCTCCTCGAACTTCACGAGGTGCGTCACCGTGGAGACCATGCCGCGAATTTCCGGCCGGTCCTCCTTGACGACGACGTCGCCGATCCGCTTCAGGCCGAGCGAGCGCAGTGTCTCGCGCTGGTTCGCCTTGCCGCCGATCTTGGACTTGGTCTGGGTCACCTTGATCCGGCCCATCACGCACGCCCCCCTGCAGCTGCAGTGGTGCGTGCATCCCCGGCGGCACGTGCCCGCAGGAGCGAAGCCGGCGCGACGTGCTCGAGCGGGAGCCCGCGGCGAGCCGCAACGGCCTCCGGCTGCTCGAGCCCACGCAGCGCCGCGACCGTGGCGTGAACCACGTTCAGGGCGTTGGTGGAACCGAGCGACTTGCTCAGGATGTCGTGGACGCCGGCGCACTCCAGGACGGCGCGCACCGGACCACCGGCGATGACGCCGGTACCCGGGGACGCCGGACGCAGGAACACGACACCGGCCGCGGCCTCACCCTGGATGGGGTGCGGGATGGTGCCCTGGATGCGGGGAACCTTGAAGAAGTTCTTCTTGGCCTCCTCGACCCCCTTGGCGATCGCCGCGGGGACCTCCTTGGCCTTGCCGTAGCCGACGCCGACCGTGCCGTCACCGTCGCCGACGACGACGAGCGCGGTGAAGCTGAAGCGCCGACCGCCCTTGACGACCTTCGAGACGCGGTTGATCTTCACGACCCGCTCGACGAACGAGCTCTTCTCGGCTCCCCCGCGGCCACCGGCGCCGCGACCGCCGTCGCGGCGGTCACCGCCCCCGGTGCCGCCCGCGGGAGCGCCCGTCGTGCCGCTGCGCTGAGGTGCAGCCATCAGTGGATCCTCTGCTTCCGTACGGAGGTGGTGAGTGTCGTCACAGGGTCAGACCGCCTTCGCGGGCCCCGTCGGCGACAGCAGCCACCCGACCGTGGTACTTGTTGCCGCCGCGGTCGAAGACAACCGCGTCGATGCCCGCAGCCTTGGCCCGAGCGGCGACGAGCTCGCCGATCTTCTTCGCCTTGGCCGTCTTGTCGCCGTCGAGCACTCGCAGGTCGGCCTCGAGGGTCGATGCGGAGACGATGGTCTGGCCGATGGAGTCGTCCACCACCTGCGCGACCATGTGCCGGGCCGAGCGGGTGACGACGAGGCGGGGACGAACCGGGGTGCCCGACACCTTCTTACGAAGGCGCAGGTGACGGCGGGCACGCGAGATCGCGCGACCCTTTCCCTTGATCTTGAGAGCCATCGCTTACTTACCAGCCTTTCCGACCTTGCGGCGGACAATTTCGCCGGCGTACCGCACGCCCTTGCCCTTGTAGGGCTCGGGCTTGCGGATCTTGCGAATATTGGCTGCGACCTCGCCGACCTGCTGCTTGTCGATACCGCTCACGGAGAGCTTGGTGGGGCTCTCGACCGTGAACGAGATGCCTGCAGGAGGCGTGATGTGGACCGGGTGGCTGAACCCGAGCGCGAACTCGAGCACGTCGCCCCGCTGGACCACGCGGTAACCGGTACCGACGATCTCGAGCTTCTTGACGTAGCCCTCGGTCACGCCGATGACAAGGTTCGCCACCAGCGTCCGGGTCAGGCCGTGCAGCGCACGCGAGACGCGCTCGTCGTTCGGCCGGGTGACCACGAGGGCACCAGACTCATCGCGGGCAACCGCGATGGGGGACGCAACGGTGTGCGTCAAGGAACCCTTGGGGCCCTTGACCGTGACCGTCGAGCCGTTGATTGTGACATCCACGCCGGTGGGGACCGGGACGGGGACTCTGCCGATTCGGGACATGGCTAGCTCCTTTCCGTCTCGGGCTTACCAGACGTAGGCGAGGACTTCCCCACCTACACCCTTCTTGGCGGCCTGCTTCTCGGTGAGGAGACCTGAGGACGTGGACAGAATCGCCACGCCGAGGCCGCCGAGCACCCTGGGCAGGTTGGTCGACTTGGCGTACACGCGCAGGCCCGGCTTGGACACGCGGCGCACACCGGCGAGCGAACGCTCGCGGTTCGGGCCAAACTTCAGCTCGATGGTGAGGTACTTACCCACAGGGGCGTCCTCGATCTTCCAGCCAGCGATGTAACCCTCGGCCTGAAGAATTTCTGCAACGTGCGACTTCAGCTTCGAGAACGGCATGGTGACCGTGTCGTGATAAGCCGAGTTCGCGTTCCGCAGACGCGTGAGCATGTCTGCGATCGGGTCAGTCATCATTGGGCTTCCGCCCTTTCTCGCCGGGGTATCTCCACTGGACGTGAGTCCGGGGTGGAGACCAGCGGCGTAGTAGTTACCAGCTGCTCTTGGTGACGCCGGGAAGCTCGCCTGCGTGCGCCATCTCGCGCACGCAGATGCGGCAGAGCCCGAACTTGCGGTAGACGGAGTGCGGACGTCCGCACTTCTGGCACCGGGTGTAGCCGCGCACCTTGAACTTCGGGGTCCGGGAGGCCTTCTGGACCAGGGCGGTCTTCGCCATGTCAGTTCTCCTTGAAGGGGAAGCCGAGACGCTTCAGCAGCGAGCGGCCCTCTGCATCGGTGGTCGCGGTTGTGACGATGGTGATGTCCATGCCCCGCACGCGGTCGATCTTGTCCTGGTCGATCTCGTGGAACATCGCCTGCTCCGTGAGGCCGAACGTGTAGTTGCCGTTGCCGTCGAACTGCTTCGGCGAGAGGCCGCGGAAGTCGCGGATACGCGGCAGCGCGGTCGAGAGCAGGCGGTCCAGGAACTCCCACATCCGGTCCCCGCGCAGTGTGACGTGCGCACCGATCGGCATGCCTTCGCGGAGCTTGAACTGCGCGATGGACTTGCGAGCCTTGGTGACCTGGGGCTTCTGGCCGGTGATCGCGGACAGGTCCTTGATCGCTCCGTCCATCAGCTTGGAGTCCTTCGCCGCGTCGCCGACACCCATGTTCACGACGACCTTGGTGAGCCGGGCGACCATGTTGACGTTCTCGTGGGCGAACTCCTCGCGCAGGCCGGGAACGATCTCCGCGGCATAACGCGACTTCAGGCGAGGAACAGACGCGACCTCGGAGGTCGTCGCGGTGCTGTCAACGCTCATCAGATGTCCTTCCCGGAGCGCTTGGACACGCGGACCCGCATGGTCTTGCTGCGGCCGTCGCGGTCAGTCTCCTCGATGCGGTACCCGACGCGGGTGCCCTTCTTGGTCTCCGGGTCGACGATCATCACGTTGCTGATGTGGATCGGCGCCTCGATGGTCTCGATGCCACCCGTCCGGCTGCCGCGCTGCGACTGCCCGACCTTGGTGTGCTTCGTGACGCGCTGCACGCCCTCGACGACGACGCGCTGCGACTCCTTGAGGACCTCCAGGACCCGACCCTGCTTGGTCCGGTCGCGGCCCGAGATGACGACGACGAGGTCGCCCTTCTTGATCTTGGCCATGTCAGAGCACCTCCGGTGCGAGCGAGATGATCTTCATGAACTTCTTGTCACGCAGCTCGCGGCCCACCGGGCCGAAGATGCGAGTGCCACGGGGTTCGCCGTCGGCCTTGAGGATCACAGCCGCGTTCTCGTCGAACTTGATGTACGAGCCGTCGGGACGACGGCGCTCTTTCTTCGTGCGGACGATGACCGCCTTGACGACGTCGCCCTTCTTGACGTTTCCACCGGGGATCGCGTCCTTGACGGTGGCGACGATGACGTCGCCGATCCCGGCGTAGCGACGGCCCGAGCCACCGAGAACGCGGATGCAAAGAATTTCCTTCGCACCCGTGTTGTCGGCGACGCGGAGTCGCGACTCCTGCTGAATCATGGTGAACTCCTGACGTCTGCTGGTACTCGCTCATGCGAGCCTGGCGAACGGATAGCTGCCGTCATGCACCCGTGGTGGTGGCGCCGGCGGACCGACGCCACCCGCCACGGGGGCAACTGAAGTACTGCATTACTGCTGGTTACTCGGGGTACTGCGTCGTGCGAAAAAGGCCTACTTCGCCTTTTCGAGGATCTCCACCACGCGCCACCGCTTGGTCGCGGAGAGCGGGCGGGTTTCCATGATGATGACCAGGTCACCGACGCCGGCCGCATTGGCCTCGTCGTGCGCCTTCACCTTGCTCGTGCGGCGGATGACCTTGCCGTAGAGCGGGTGCTTGACCCGGTCCTCGACCTCCACCACGACGGTCTTTTCCATCTTGTCGCTCACGACATACCCGCGCCGCGACTTGCGGTCGCCACGCTCGGTATCCGTGGTCTCGTTCTTCGTTGCGCTCATGGTCGACCTCACTCGCTCGCGCTCGGGGCAGTACGGATGCCGAGCTCGCGCTCGCGCAGGATCGTGTAGATCCGGGAGATGTCGCGACGTACCGCCTTGAGCCGCCCGTGGCTCTCCAGCTGGCCGGTGGCCGACTGGAAGCGCAGGTTGAACAGCTCTTCCTTCGACTTCTTGAGCTCGGCGACCAAACGCTCGTCGTCGAACCCGTCCAGCTCGGTGACTGCCAGATCCTTGGTTCCGATAGTCATCAGTTGCCACCACCCTCGCGGACCACAAAACGGGTCTTCATGGGGAGCTTGTGCTGCGCGCGGCGCATGGCCTCACGCGCAAGCCCCTCCGGAACACCGGCGAGCTCGAAGAGAACCCGACCCGGCTTGACGTTGGCGATCCACCACTCGGGCGAACCCTTACCGGAACCCATGCGGGTCTCCGCCGGCTTCTTCGTGAGCGGGCGGTCCGGGTAGACGTTGATCCAGACCTTCCCACCACGCTTGATGTGGCGGGTGATCGCGATACGAGCAGCCTCGATCTGGCGGTTCGTCAGGTAGGCGGGCTCGAGAGCCTGGATGCCGTACTCACCGAACGAGATCGCGGTACCACCGGTCGCGGCGCCGGAGCGCCCCGGGTGGTGCTGCTTGCGGTGCTTGAGCCTGCGCGGGATAAGCATTGCTCAGGCCCCCGTTCCGGACTCGGGCGCCTTCGCAGCCGCGTCGGCCGCCGGAGCGGCCTCGGTCGGAGCGGCCGCGGCCGGAGCCTCGGTGCGCTCGGGACGGCGGGGAGGTGCTCCGGCGCCACCACGAGCGGGGCGGTCGGGGCGGTCCGCCCGGGGTCCACGCGGTGCACGCGGGGCCTGGGTGGCCTGCTGCTGCGCGAACTCCTTCTCGGTCATGTCGCCCTTGTAGATCCAGACCTTCACGCCGATGCGGCCGAACGTCGTGCGGGCCTCGTAGAAGCCGTAGTCGATGTTCGCGCGGAGGGTGTGCAACGGCACGCGTCCCTCGCGGTAGAACTCGCTGCGGCTCATCTCGGCGCCGCCGAGGCGACCCGAGCACTGGACCCGGATCCCCTTGGCACCGGCGCGCTGGGCGGACTGCATGCCCTTGCGCATGGCACGGCGGAACGACACGCGGCTCGCGAGCTGCTCGGCGATCCCCTGGGCGACGAGCTGAGAGTCGATCTCAGCGTTCTTCACCTCGAGGATGTTCAGCTGAACCTGCTTGCCGCTCAGCTTCTCGAGCTCGCCGCGGATGCGGTCGGCCTCCGCGCCACGACGCCCGATGACGATCCCGGGGCGTGCGGTGTGGATGTCGACGCGAACCCGGTCGCGAGTGCGCTCGATCTCGACCTTGGAGATGCCGGCACGCTCGAGGCCAGTGGCCATGAGCTTGCGGATCGCCACGTCCTCACGGACGTAGTCGCGGTAACGCTGTCCCGGCTTGGTGCTGTCAGCAAACCAACGCGACCGGTGGTCGGTGGTGATGCCTAGGCGGTACCCGTGCGGGTTTACCTTCTGTCCCACTATCGGGCCCTCTCCTTCTTCTCGACCGGGGCCACGACCACGGTGATGTGGCTGGTCCTCTTGAGGATCTGGCTCGCCCGCCCCTGGGCGCGCGGCCGGAACCGCTTGAGGGTCGGACCCTCGTCGACGTACGCCTCGATGACGACGAGCGCGTGCTCGTCGAAAGCCTCGCTCGCACGGTCAGCCTTGACCCGCGCGTTGGCGATCGCACTTTCGACCACCTTGCGGACGGTCTCCCCCGCGGCCTGCGGTGCGAACTTCAACGTCGCCACAGCCTCCTGGGCCTGCTTGCCACGGATGAGGTCCACGACGCGCCGGGCCTTCTGGGGCGTGACGCGGACAAACCGCGCCTGCGCCTTGGCTTCCATTGCTGTCCTGCCTTCTGTCTCGTATCTCAAAGAACTCGGTAAGAACTCCGTGCCGTGCTGTACCCCGAGGGGATCAGCGGCGACGGGCCTTGCGGTCGTCCTTCTCGTGGCCGCGGAAGGTCCGCGTGGGGGCGAACTCGCCCAGCTTGTGCCCGACCATCGACTCGGTGACGAAGACGGGGGTGTGCTTGCGGCCGTCGTGCACCGCGAACGTGTGACCGAGGAAGTCCGGTGTGATGAGCGACCGGCGGGACCACGTCTTGATGACGTTCTTGGTCCCCTTCTCGTTCTGGACGTCGACCTTTTTCTGCAGGTGACCGTCGACGAACGGGCCCTTCTTCAGGCTGCGTGGCATCTCTGGCTCCTATCAGCGCTTCTTGTTGAGGCGCCGGCGGCGCACGATGAGCTTGTCGCTCGGCTTGTTCGGACGACGGGTGCGGCCTTCGGCCTGACCCCACGGGCTGACCGGGTGACGGCCTCCGGAGGTCTTGCCCTCGCCACCACCGTGCGGGTGGTCGACCGGGTTCATGGCGACACCACGGACGGAGGGGCGCTTGCCCTTCCACCTCATGCGGCCGGCCTTGCCCCAGTTGATGTTGGACTGCTCGGCGTTACCGACCTCGCCGACCGTTGCGCGGCAGCGCAGGTCGACGTTGCGGATCTCGCCGGACGGCATGCGCAGCTGCGCATAGATGCCGTCCTTGGCGACCAGCTGAACCGACGTACCAGCCGAACGGGCGATCTTTGCGCCACCACCGGGCTTGAGCTCGATGGCGTGCAGGACCGTACCGGTCGGGATGTTACGCAGCGGCAGGTTGTTGCCGGGCTTGATGTCGGCCGCGGCACCGTTTTCGATGACGTCGCCCTGCTTGAGCTTGTTCGGCGCGATGATGTAGCGCTTCTCGCCGTCCGCGTAGTGCAGCAGTGCGATGCGGGCTGTGCGGTTCGGGTCGTACTCGATGTGAGCGACCTTGGCCGGAACGCCGTCCTTGTCGTGGCGACGGAAGTCGATGAGCCGGTAAGCACGCTTGTGCCCACCGCCCTGGTGCCGAACCGTCACACGGCCCGTGGCGTTGCGGCCACCGGTCCTGTGGATCGGACGGACCAGCGACTTCTCCGGCGTGGAGCGCGTGATCTCGACGAAGTCGGCGACGCTCGAGCCGCGACGGCCCGGCGTAGTCGGCTTGTACTTACGGATTCCCATGGGGATCTGTCCTCAATCTGCTCTCGGTCGGCTCAGCCGACCGGTCCGCCGAAGATGTCGATCGAGCCCTCGCGGAGGGTGACGATCGCACGCTTGGTGTCCTTGCGCTTACCCATGCCGAACTTGGTCCGCCGCGTCTTGCCCTTGCGGTTGATCGTGTTCACGGAAGCGACCTTGACGGAGAAGATCTGCTCGATCGCGACCTTGATCTCCGTCTTGTTAGAGCGCGGGTCGACGACGAAGGTGTACTTGCCCTCGTCGAGCAGCCCGTAGCTCTTCTCCGAGACGACCGGCGCGATCAGGATGTCGCGGGGGTCCTTGGCCACGGTGGTCACTTGGTGTCCTCCTCGTTCTCGGCCTCGGACGCCTCGCCCGAGGTGCCGACGGCCTTCACCGAGCGACCCGTTGCCGGGCCGGCCAGGAACGCGTCGAGCGCGCCCTGGGTGAAGACGATGTCGTCGGAGACGAGCACGTCGTAGGTGTTCAGCTGGTCTGCGACCAGCAGGTGAACCTGCTCGACGTTGCGAAGCGACTTCCAGGTGATCTCGTCCTGGCGCTCGACGACCACAAGCACGTGCTTGCGGCCGGACAGGCGAGCCAGAACTTCGAGCGCCGTCTTGGTCGAGGGCGCGGCGCCCGGGGCGAACCCGGAGACGACGTGCACGCGGCCGGCGCGGGCGCGGTCCGAAAGAGCACCGCGGAGCGCCGCGGTCTTCATCTTCTTCGGGGTCCGCTGGCTGTAGTCACGCGGCGTCGGGCCGTGCACGACGCCACCACCGGCGAACTGCGGGGCGCGGGTCGAGCCCTGACGGGCGCGGCCGGTGCCCTTCTGTGCGTGCGGCTTGCGGCCACCACCGCGCACCTCGCCACGAGACTTCGTGTCGTGGGTGCCCTGGCGTGCCGCAGCGAGCTGCGCGACGACGACCTGGTGGATCAGCGGGATGTTCGTCTGGACGTCGAACACCTCAGCGGGAAGGTCGGCGCTGCCGGCCTTCTTGCCCTGGGGGTCCATCACGTCGACGGTCAGTGAGGATGCAGTGTCAGCCACGTCATGCTCCCTTCGCGGCGGTGCGGACGAGGAGGATGCCGCCCTTGGGTCCGGGAACCGCGCCCTTGACGAGCAGCAGGCCCTTCTCGGCGTCCACCGCGTACACGGTGAGGTTCTGGGTGGTCATCTGGTCGAAGCCCATCCGACCGGCCATCTTCATGCCGCGGAAGACACGGCCGGGCGTCGAAGCCCCACCGATCGAGCCGGGCTTGCGGTGGTTCTTGTGCGCACCATGGGAAGCGTTGTCACCGTGGAAGCCGTGACGCTTCATGACACCCGCGGTGCCCTTGCCCTTGGTGGTACCCGAGACGTCGACCAGCGCGCCGGCCGCGAAGGCCTCCGCAGTGATCTCCTGGCCGAGCGTGTACTCGGAGGCGTTCGGGGTGCGAACTTCGGCCACATGCCGGCGGGGGGTAACCCCGGCCTTCTCGAAGTGGCCCTTGAGCGGCTGCGTCACCTTGCGGGGATCAATCTGCCCGTAGGCGAGCTGGACCGCGGCGTAACCGTCCGTGTCAGCGGTGCGAACCTGGGTAACCACGTTGGTGCCGACCTGCACGACGGTGACGGGGATGAGGAGGCCGTTGGCGTCCCACATCTGCGTCATGCCGAGCTTGGTGCCGAGCACAGCCGTGATCGGGCGCGCGTTCTGCTGGGTGGTCATAGTGATCAGTTCCTTCCCAGCGTCAGAGCTTGATCTCGATGTTCACGTCTGCGGGCAGGTCGAGGCGCATGAGCGAGTCGACCGCCTTCGGCGTGGGATCGATGATGTCGATGAGACGCTTGTGCGTGCGCATCTCGAAGTGTTCGCGGCTGTCCTTGTACTTGTGAGGCGACCGGATGACGCAGAAAACGTTCTTCTCCGTCGGCAGCGGCACCGGACCCACGACCGTCGCACCAGCGCGCGTCACCGTGTCGACGATCTTGCGCGCCGAGCTGTCGATGACCTCGTGGTCGTAGGACTTGAGCCGAATGCGGATCTTCTGTCCCGCCATGGCGTCGTCTGACTCTCTCTCTAGAACTGCTAGCTGTCCGACCCCCGCACTCGGGCGTGTCGCTTGTCGCGGACACACCTTCGCGCTGCACACCGCGCTCTGGCGGCGTTAGATCGATGGATGCTGTCTGGGCTCGGTCACCGGGTGAACCCGGGGCCTGCGAGCCCTCAACGTTTATTGCCTGCCCGGGAAGCTGCACGCATTGTTCACGCGCGCCACTCTCACCGGGCAACCTGGCTAGTGTGCCAGATCATGGCAGTGAAGACCAATCCGTGATCCCTCGCAGGGAAAACAAGCGGGCAGGGCCCGGGCGCAATGCCCGGACCCTGCCGCGAGATCACTTGAGGATCTTGGTGACCTTGCCCGAGCCGACCGTGCGACCACCCTCGCGGATGGCGAAGCCGAGCCCGATCTCCATGGCGATCGGCTGGATCAGCGCGACCGTCATCTCGGTGTTGTCGCCGGGCATGACCATCTCGGTGCCCTCAGGCAGCGTGATGACGCCGGTGACGTCGGTGGTGCGGAAGTAGAACTGCGGGCGGTAGTTCGCGTAGAACGGGTTGTGACGCCCACCCTCATCCTTGGCGAGGATGTAGACCTGCGCCTCGAAGTCCTTGTGGGGGGTGATCGAGCCCGGCTTGACGACGACCTGGCCGCGCTCGACCTCTTCGCGCTTCGTGCCACGCAGGAGCAGACCGACGTTCTCGCCGGCCTCTGCGTAGTCGAGGAGCTTGCGGAACATCTCGACGCCGGTGACGGTGGTCTTGATCGCCTTCTCCTTGATGCCGACGACCTCCACCTCCTCGTTCACCTTGAGCTTGCCGCGCTCCACGCGCCCGGTGACGACGGTGCCACGACCGGTGATCGTGAAGACGTCCTCGATCGGCATGAGGAACGGCTTGTCGATGTCGCGAACCGGGTCCGGCACGCTGGCGTCGACGGCGTCCATCAGGTCCTGGATCGACTTGGTCCACTTGGGGTCGCCCTCGAGCGCCTTCAGTGCGGAGACCTGGATGACCGGAACCTCTTCGCCATCGAAGCCCTGGTCCGTGAGCAGCTCACGAACCTCGACCTCGACGAGCTCGAGGATCTCCTCGTCGTCCACCATGTCGGCCTTGTTCAGCGCGACCAGCAGGTACGGCACGCCGACCTGGCGGGCGAGCAGAACGTGCTCGCGCGTCTGGGCCATGGGGCCGTCGGTGGCCGCGACCACGAGGATGGCGCCGTCCATCTGCGCCGCACCCGTGATCATGTTCTTGATGTAGTCAGCGTGACCCGGCGCATCGATGTGCGCGTAGTGACGCTTCTCGGTCTGGTACTCGACGTGCGCGATGTTGATGGTGATACCGCGCTGCTTCTCTTCGGGCGCCTTGTCGATCTCGTCGAACGGCGTGAAGGGGTTCAGGGTCGGGAACTTGTCGTGCAGCACCTTCGAGATCGCGGCCGTCAGCGTCGTCTTACCGTGGTCGACGTGACCGATGGTCCCGATGTTGACGTGCGGCTTGGTCCGCTCGAACTTCGCCTTGCCCACTGTGTCCTCCTCGGACTCAAGGTAGTGAAATGCCGATCGATGCAGGAGTCATGGTGACACCTGCTGGGCGTTCGGTCCTACCGGTCGGTTTGTGTTGGAACTGAACTGCGGGTTTCGACCAGTGGGACTTACTCGCCCCGGGTCTTCTTGATGATCTCCTCGGCAACGTTCCGAGGAACTTCGGAGTAGCTGTCGAACTGCATCGAGTACACCGCGCGACCCTGGGTCTTCGACCGCAGGTCACCGACGTAGCCGAACATCTCAGACAGAGGAACGAGGGCGCTGATGACCTTAACGCCGGTCGCGTCCTCCATGGACTGGATCATGCCGCGCCGCGAGTTCAGGTCGCCGATGACTTCGCCCATGTACTCCTCGGGCGTGCGCACCTCGACGGCCATCTTCGGCTCGAGCAGGACGGGGTCGGCCTGACGGACGGCCTCCTTGAGGATCATGGAGCCCGCGATCTTGAACGCCATCTCCGAGGAGTCGACGTCGTGCGACGCGCCGTCGAGCAGGATCGCCTTGACGCCCACCAGCGGGTAGCCCGCCAGGACGCCGAGCAGCATCGCGCTCTGGATACCAGCGTCCACGGACGGGATGTACTCCCGCGGGATGCGACCACCGGTGACCTTGTTGTCGAACTCGTACAGCTCGCCCTCGGAAGCAGCCAGCGGCTCGAAGGTCATCTGGATCTTGGCGTACTGACCCGACCCACCCGTCTGCTTCTTGTGCGTGTAGTCGATCTTCACGACGCTGCGGCGGATCGTCTCGCGATAGGCGACCTGGGGCTTGCCCACGTTCGCCTCGACCTTGAACTCGCGGCGCATACGGTCCACCAGGATGTCCAGGTGGAGCTCGCCCATGCCGGCGATGATGGTCTGACCAGTGTCGATGTCGAGGTTGACCCGGAACGTGGGGTCTTCCTCGGCGAGCTTCTGGATCGCGAGGGACAGCTTCTCCTGGTCGCCCTTGGTCTTGGGCTCGATCGCCACGGAGATGACCGGCTCGGGGAACGTCATGGACTCGAGCACGATCTGGTTCTGCGGGTCGCACAGGGTGTCACCGGTGGTGACGTCCTTCAGCCCGATGAACGCGTAGATGTGTCCGGCCGTGGCGGCCTCGACGGGGTTCTCCTTGTTGGCGTGCATCTGGAAGAGCTTCCCGATGCGCTCCTTCTTGCCCTTGGTCGAGTTGTAGACCTGGGCACCGGAGTTGACGTGGCCGGAGTAGACCCGGACGTAGGTGAGCTTCCCGAAGAACGGGTGGGTCGCCACCTTGAACGCCAGCGCCGAGAACGGCTCGCTCGCCTTGGGCTCCCGAACGATGACCTTCTCCTCGTCACCGGGGACGTGGCCCTCCATCGGAGGCACGTCCAGCGGCGAGGGGAGGTAGTCCAGGACCGCGTCGAGCATGGGCTGGACGCCCTTGTTCTTGAACGCGGACCCGCACAGGATCGGGTAGGCCTCGCCACTGATGACGAGCTTGCGGATGCCGATCTTGATCTCCGCGATCGTGAAGTCCTCGCCCCCGAGGTACTTCTCGAGCAGGACCTCATCGGTCTCGGCGACGGCCTCGATGATCTTGGCCCGGTACTCCGCGGCGAGCTCGACCATGTCGGCCGGGATCTCCTCGGTCGCGTACTCCTCGCCGAGGGCGGTCTCGCCGTGCCAGACGAGCGCCTTCTGCTCGACCAGGTCGATGACACCGATGAAGTCGTTCTCGGCGCCGATCGGCAGCTGGATCGGCAGCGGCTTGGCCTTCAGGCGGTCCACGATCGTCTTGACCGTGAAGTAGAAGTCCGCGCCGAGCTTGTCCATCTTGTTGACGAAGCAGATGCGGGGGACGTGGTACTTGTCCGCCTGCCGCCACACCGTCTCGGACTGGGGCTCAACGCCCTCCTTGCCGTCGAAGACCGCGACCGCGCCGTCGAGCACCCGAAGGGAGCGCTCGACCTCGACCGTGAAGTCCACGTGACCCGGGGTGTCGATGATGTTGACCTGGTTGTCTTTCCAGTAACAGGTCGTCGCGGCGGACGTGATCGTGATGCCGCGCTCCTGCTCCTGCTCCATCCAGTCCATCGTCGACGCACCGTCGTGGGTCTCGCCGATCTTGTAGTTGACCCCGGTGTAGAACAGGATCCGCTCGGTCACGGTCGTCTTGCCGGCATCGATGTGCGCCATGATGCCGATGTTCCGGACCTTCCTCAGGTCCGTCAGCACGTCGAGTGCCACTGTGTCGCCCTTCTCCAAGCATCGGGTGGCGCCGCCGGACTAACCGGCAAGCGGCGCCGCTGGGGTTACCAGCGGTAGTGCGCGAACGCCTTGTTGGACTCGGCCATCTTGTGCATGTCCTCGCGGCGCTTGACCGCGGCACCGAGGCCGTTGCTGGCGTCGAGGATCTCGTTCATGAGGCGCTCGGTCATCGACTTCTCGCGACGGGCGCGGGAGTAGTCGGTGAGCCAGCGCAGCGCGAGCGTGGTGGAACGCACCGGGCGGACCTCGACGGGGACCTGGTAGGTCGCACCGCCGACGCGCCGCGACTTGACCTCGAGGGCCGGGCGGACGTTCTCGAGCGCGCGCTTGAGCACGACGACGGGGTCGCCGCTCACCTTGGCCTCGACGCCCTCGAGGGCACCGTAGACGATGGCCTCAGCGACGGACTTCTTGCCGTCGCGCAGAACCTTGTTGATCAGCTGGGTGACGACCGGCGATCCGTAGACCGGGTCGATGATGAGCGGCCGCTTCGGGGCCGGACCCTTGCGAGGCATTAGTTGCTGCCCTTCTTGGCGCCGTAGAGGCTACGAGCCTGCTTGCGGTTCTTCACGCCCTGCGTGTCGAGCGCGCCGCGGACGATCTTGTAGCGGACACCGGGGAGGTCCTTCACGCGACCGCCGCGCACGAGCACGATCGAGTGCTCCTGCAGGTTGTGGCCGACGCCGGGGATGTAGGCCGTGACCTCGATCTGGCTGGAGAGCTTGACGCGCGCGACCTTGCGGAGAGCCGAGTTCGGCTTCTTCGGGGTGGTCGTGTAGACGCGCGTGCACACGCCGCGTCGCTGCGGGCTGCCCTTGAGCGCGGGGGTCTTCGACTTCGTGGACTTGGGCTGCCGGCCCTTGCGGACCAGCTGCTGGATCGTAGGCACTGCGTCTCCGTGTCTGTTCGAGGTAGTTCTCTGGTCGGTGCGGATCCTTGTCCGCTCCTGGTCGGATCGACCCTGTCTGGGTCGACCCGGAGGTCTTGAGTCCCGCTCCCACCCCCGCACCCGGGTGTGTCTGTCCACCTCTGTGCGGCAGACACAGACCGAATCGCTCCGGTGAATGTGTCCGCACGCGCTGGGAAGGAGATCCACCCGGCACCCGCCACCCGCCACCCGACCTGCCGAGGCAGTCTGAAGTGGGAATGCACGTACGAGGGCCCGACGGCGCGGGCACGGTCGCCTACGTTACCGGCACCGCTCTGCTCCGTCAAAATCGCGCCGTCAAACCCGCAACGTCCGAGCGTTGACGTCCTATAGGACGTCAACGCTCGGACGTTAGCAGGTGTTCAGTGCACAGCGGTCAGCGGAAGCCCCCGAAGTCGAGGTCCTCCAGCGGGATCGCCTCGCCGGAGCCGAGGCCCAGTGCGGGGAAGTCGATCTCGTCGTAGCCGAAGCTCGGGTACAGCTCGGCCTTCGCCTCCTCGGTGGGCTCGACCGACACGTTGCCGTACCGGGGAAGTCCGGTACCCGCCGGGATGAGCTTTCCGATGATGACGTTCTCCTTGAGCCCCAGCAGCGGGTCGCTGCGTCCGCTCATGGAGGCCTCGGTCAGCACTCGGGTGGTCTCCTGGAAGGAGGCCGCCGAGAGCCACGAGTCGGTCGCGAGCGAGGCCTTCGTGATGCCCATGAGCTCGGGACGACCCGACGCCGGCTGGCCGCCCTCGGCGACCGCCCGACGGTTGGCGTCCTCGAACCGGCCACGCTCGGCGAGCTCGCCGGGCAGCAGGTCCGAGTCACCGGAGTCGAGCACCGTGACCCGGCGCAGCATCTGCCGGACGATGACCTCGATGTGCTTGTCGTGGATGTCCACACCCTGCGAGCGGTAGACCTCCTGCACCTCGTCGACCAGGTGCTTCTGCGTGGCCCGCGGGCCGAGGATGCGCAGCACCTTCTTCGGGTCCACGGCGCCCTGGACGAGCTGGGTGCCGACCTCGACGTGGTCGCCGTCGGAGATCAGCAGCCGGGAACGCTTGGTGATCGGGTAGCCGATCTCCTCCGACCCGTCGTCCGGGGTGAGCACGAGGCGGCGGATCCGGTCGGACTCGTCGATCGTGATCCGGCCGGAGAACTCCGCGATCGGACCCTCACCCTTGGGGGTGCGGGCCTCGAAGAGCTCCTGGACGCGGGGCAGCCCCTGGGTGATGTCGTCGGCCGAAGCCACACCACCGGTGTGGAACGTACGCATCGTGAGCTGCGTGCCGGGCTCACCGATCGACTGGGCCGCGATGATGCCGACGGCCTCGCCGATGTCGACGAGCTTGCCGGTCGCGAGCGACCGGCCGTAGCACTTGGCGCAGGTACCGACGCGCGACTCGCACGTGAGGACCGAGCGCACCTTGAGCTCGGTGACCCCGGCGGCGAGCAGGGCGTCGATGAGCACGTCGCCGACGTCGTCCCCGGGCTGGCCCAGGATCTTGCCGTCGACCTCGACCGTCGCGGCGAGCGTCCTGGAGTAGGTGCTCGTCTCGACCTTGTCGTGGCGGCGGAGCGTGCCGTTGCCGGCGTCGACCCCGATCGTCATGGCCAGGCCACGCTCGGTGCCGCAGTCGTCCTCGCGGACGATGACGTCCTGGGACACGTCCACCAGCCGGCGCGTGAGGTACCCGGAGTCGGCGGTCCGCAGTGCGGTGTCCGCCAGCCCCTTGCGGGCGCCGTGCGTGGCGATGAAGTACTCCAGGACCGACAGGCCCTCGCGGTAGTTGGACTTGATCGGGCGAGGGATGATCTCGCCCTTCGGGTTCGCCACAAGGCCGCGCATACCGGCGATCTGACGGACCTGCATCCAGTTACCACGTGCACCCGAACCGACCATCCGGTAGATGGTGCTGCTCGCCGGGAAGTTCTTCCGCATCGCCTCGGCGACGCGGTCGGTCGCCTGCGTCCAGATCTCGATGAGCTCCTGACGGCGCTCGTCGTCGGTGATCAGACCCTTCTCGTACTGGGTCTGGACCTTGGCGGCGCGCGCCTCGTGCTCCTCGAGGATCCCTGCCTTCTCGACCGGAGTGATGACGTCGGAGATCGAGATGGTGACACCCGAGCGGGTGGCCCAGCGGAAGCCGGCCTCCTTGAGCGCGTCCAGGCTCGCGGCGACCTCGACCTTCGCGTACCGCTCGGCGAGGTCGTTGACGATCACGGAGAGCCGCTTCTTGTCCACGACCCCGTTCTCGTACGGGTAGTCGACGGGCAGCAGCTCGTTGAACAGCGCCCGGCCGAGCGTGGTGTCGAAGACGATCGAGTCGCCCGCGTTCCAGCCCTCGGGAGCCGTGAAGCCCTCGGCCGGCGGGACGAGATCGGTGAGCTGGATCTTGATCTCGGCGTTCAGGTCCAGCTGACCGCCGTCGAACGCCATGATCGCCTCGGGCACCGAGCTGAACGAGCGGCCCGCGCCCTTCGCGTCGGGCTTGTCCGACGTGAGGTGGAACAGGCCGATGATCATGTCCTGGGTGGGCATGGTCACCGGGCGGCCGTCGGACGGCTTGAGGATGTTGTTGCTCGAGAGCATCAGGATCCGGGCCTCGGCCTGGGCCTCGGCGCTCAGCGGCAGGTGGACGGCCATCTGGTCGCCGTCGAAGTCCGCGTTGAACGCGGCGCAGACGAGCGGGTGCAGGTGGATCGCCTTGCCCTCGACGAGCTGGGGCTCGAAGGCCTGGATGCCCAGACGGTGCAGCGTGGGCGCGCGGTTGAGCAGCACGGGGTGCTCGGTGATGACCTCTTCGAGGACATCCCAGACCACCGGGCGTGCGCGCTCGACCATGCGCTTGGCCGACTTGATGTTCTGCGCGTGGTTGAGGTCGACGAGCCGCTTCATGACGAAGGGCTTGAAGAGCTCCAGGGCCATCTGCTTGGGCAGACCGCACTGGTGCAGCCGGAGCTGCGGGCCGACGACGATGACCGAACGGCCCGAGTAGTCGACGCGCTTGCCGAGCAGGTTCTGGCGGAACCGACCCTGCTTGCCCTTGAGCATGTCCGAGATCGACTTGAGCGGGCGGTTGCCCGGACCGGTCACCGGACGTCCGCGGCGGCCGTTGTCGAAGAGTGCGTCGACGGCCTCCTGGAGCATCCGCTTCTCGTTGTTGACGATGATCTCGGGCGCGCCGAGGTCGAGCAGCCGCTTGAGGCGGTTGTTCCGGTTGATCACGCGGCGGTACAGGTCGTTCAGGTCGGAGGTCGCGAAGCGGCCACCGTCCAGCTGGACCATCGGGCGCAGGTCCGGCGGGATGACCGGGACGGCGTCCAGGACCATGCCCTCGGGCGTGTTGCTCGTGGTCAGGAACGCGTTGACGACCTTGAGCCGCTTCAGGGCGCGGGTCTTGCGCTGGCCCTTGCCGTTCTTGATCGTGTCGCGCAGGGACTCGGCCTCGGCCTCGAGGTCGAAGGCCTGCAGCCGCTTCTGGATCGCGGCGGCACCCATCGAACCCTCGAAGTAGTTGCCGTAGCGGTCCGAGAGCTGGCGGTAGAGCAGCTCGTCACCCTCGAGGTCTGCGACCTTGAGGCTCTTGAACTTGTCCCAGACGGTGTCCAGACGCTCGAGGTCGAGGTCGGCCCGCTTGCGCAGCTGAGCCATCTCGCGCTCGGCCGAGTCGCGCACCTTGCGGCGCGCGTCGGCGCGAGCACCCTCCGCCTCGAGCTCGGCGAGGTTGCCCTCGAGCTTCTTGGCGCGGGCCTCGATGTCGTTGTCGCGGCGGTCGGTGATCTCCTTCTTCTCCAGGTCGATCTCGTTCTGGAGGTTGGGGAGGTCCTCGGCGCGACCGGCGTCGTCGACCGACGTGATCATGTAGGCGGCGAAGTAGATGACCTTCTCGAGGTCCTTCGGCGCCAGGTCGAGCAGGTAGCCGAGGCGGGACGGCACACCCTTGAAGAACCAGATGTGGGTCACCGGGGCGGCGAGCTCGACGTGGCCCATCCGCTCACGGCGGACCTTCGAGCGCGTGACCTCTACGCCGCAGCGCTCGCAGATGATGCCCTTGAAGCGCACGCGCTTGTACTTGCCGCAGTAGCACTCCCAGTCCCGGGTGGGGCCGAAGATCTTCTCGCAGAAGAGCCCGTCCTTTTCCGGCTTGAGCGTGCGGTAGTTGATGGTTTCAGGCTTCTTGACCTCGCCGTGCGACCAGGCGCGGATATCTTCAGCCGTGGCCAGACCGATGCGCAACTCATCGAAGACGTTGACGTCGAGCAATGCGTCCTACTTCCTTCGCGTGCCGTGATCCGTATTTCTGTGACGGCCCGGCGGTGATGGAGGAACTACGGGTGTGGGTCACCGCACGTCGCGTACCCCGTCAGGGCTGGCGACGTGCGGGACCGGGTCAGATCTCTTCGATGCTGCTGGCGTTGGGTCGACGGGACAGGTCGATCCCGAGCTCCTCCGCTGCGCGGTAGACCTCGTCGTCGTTCTCCTTCATGTCGATCGAGACACCGTCGGAGGACAGCACCTCGACATTCAGGCAGAGCGACTGCATCTCCTTGAGGAGCACCTTGAAGGACTCCGGGATGCCCGAGTCGGGGATGTTCTCCCCCTTGACGATCGCCTCGTACACCTTCACGCGCCCGGGGACGTCGTCGCTCTTGATGGTCAGGAGCTCCTGGAGCGTGTACGCGGCGCCGTACGCCTCGAGCGCCCAGACCTCCATCTCACCGAACCGCTGGCCACCGAACTGCGCCTTACCACCGAGCGGCTGCTGCGTGATCATCGAGTACGGGCCCGTCGAACGCGCGTGGATCTTGTCGTCGACGAGGTGGTGCAGCTTCAGGATGTACATGTAGCCGACCGCGACGGGCTCCGGGAACGGCTCGCCGGAGCGTCCGTCGAACAGCCGGGCCTTGCCGGTGCCGTCGACCATGCGGTCGCCGTCCCGGTTCGGCAGGGTGACCGAGAGGAGGCCGGTGAGGGCATCCTCCTGCACGCCGTCGAACACCGGGGTCGCGATCGGCACGCCCGGGAGGGACGAGGCGGCGATGGCCGGCACGTTGGCCTTCCAGGACGCGTTCTCGTCCTCGGCGAGCGCGATGTCCCAGCCCTGCTTGGCGACCCACCCGAGGTGGGTCTCCAGGACCTGGCCGACGTTCATGCGGCCGGGCACGCCGAGCGGGTTGAGCACGATGTCGACGGCGGTGCCGTCGGACAGGAACGGCATGTCCTCGATCGGGAGGATCTTGGAGATGACGCCCTTGTTGCCGTGCCGACCGGCGAGCTTGTCGCCGTCGGTGATCTTGCGTCGCTGGGCGATGTAGACCCGGACCAGCTCGTTGACCCCGGCGGGCAGCTCGTCGCCGTCCTCGCGGTTGAACGTGCGGACCTCGATGACCGTGCCCGACTCGCCGTGCGGAACCTTCAGCGACGTGTCGCGGACCTCGCGGGCCTTCTCGCCGAAGATGGCGCGCAGCAGGCGCTCCTCCGGGGTGAGCTCGGTCTCGCCCTTGGGCGTGACCTTGCCGACCAGGATGTCGCCCGCGCCGACCTCGGCGCCGATGCGGATGATCCCGCGCTCGTCGAGGTCCGCGAGGACCTCCTCGGAGACGTTGGGGATGTCCCGCGTGATCTCCTCCGGCCCGAGCTTGGTGTCGCGAGCGTCGACCTCGTGCTCCTCGATGTGGATCGAGGACAGCACGTCGTCCTGCACCAGGCGCTGGCTGAGGATGATGGCGTCCTCGTAGTTGTGGCCCTCCCACGACATGAACGCCACGAGCAGGTTGCGGCCGAGGGCGAGCTCGCCCTCGTCCGTCGCCGGACCGTCGGCCAGCACGGAGCCGGCCTCGACGCGAGCGCCGTCGTCGACCAGCACGCGCTGGTTGTAGGACGTGCCCTGGTTCGAGCGGCGGAACTTGGCGACCCGGTGGCTCGTCGTGGTGCCGTCGTCGTTCGAGATCACGATGAGGTCGGCGGAGACCTCGGTGACCACGCCCGGCTTCTGCGCCACGATCACGTCACCGGCGTCGACCGCCGCACGGCGCTCCATGCCGGTCCCGACGAGCGGGGCCTCGGAGCGCACCAGCGGAACGGCCTGGCGCTGCATGTTCGCGCCCATCAGCGCGCGGTTGGCGTCGTCGTGCTCGAGGAACGGGATCAGGGCGGTCGCGACCGACACCATCTGGCGCGGCGAGACGTCCATGTAGTCCACGGACTCGCCGGGGACGACCTCGACCTCGGCCTTGTTGCGGACGAGCACCTTGTCCTCGGCGAACGAGCCGTTGGCCTTCAGCGCCGCGTTCGCCTGCGCGATGATGTAGCGGTCCTCGTCGTCGGCGGTCAGGTAGTGGATCTCGTCCGTGACCTTGCCCTTGATGACCTTGCGGTACGGCGTCTCGATGAAGCCGAACGGGTTGATCCGTCCGTACGTCGCGAGCGAGCCGATCAGGCCGATGTTCGGGCCCTCAGGGGTCTCGATCGGGCACATGCGGCCGTAGTGCGAGGGGTGGACGTCGCGGACCTCCATGCCGGCACGGTCACGGGACAGACCACCCGGGCCGAGCGCGGACAGGCGACGCTTGTGCGTCAGTCCGGCGAGCGGGTTGTTCTGGTCCATGAACTGCGAGAGCTGCGAGGTCCCGAAGAACTCCTTGATCGACGCCACCACGGGGCGGATGTTGATCAGGGTCTGCGGGGTGATCGCCTCGACGTCTTGCGTGGTCATGCGCTCGCGGACGACGCGCTCCATGCGGGACAGGCCGGTGCGGACCTGGTTCTGGATCAGCTCGCCGACCGCGCGGATGCGACGGTTGCCGAAGTGGTCGATGTCGTCGGTCTCGACGCGGATCTCGACGGCCTCGCCGGCACGCGTGCCGGGCAGGGTCGTGACGTCCGCGTGCAGGGCCGCGAGGTACTTGACGGTCGCGACGATGTCGCGCACGGACAGCACCGACTCGTTGAGCGGGGCGTCGACGCCGAGCTTCTTGTTGACCTTGTAACGCCCGACCTTGGCCATGTCGTAGCGCTTGGGGTTGAAGTAGAAGTTCTCCAGCAGCGCGCGACCGGCCTCGATCGTGGGCGGCTCGCCCGGCCGGATCTTGCGGTACAGGTCGAGCAGGGCCTCGTCCTCGGTGGAGACGTGGTCCTTGTCGAGGGTGTCCAGCACCGCGGGGAACTGGGCGAACTCCTCGCGGATCTGCGCCTCGGACTGGCCGAGCGCCTTGAGCAGCACGGTGACCGACTGCTTGCGCTTGCGGTCCACGCGCACGCCGACGGCGTCGCGCTTGTCGATCTCGAACTCGAGCCAGGCGCCACGGCTCGGGATGATCTTGGCGGTGAAGATGTCCTTGTCGGACGTCTTGTCGGCGGTGCGCTCGAAGTAGACGCCCGGGGACCGCACGAGCTGGGAGACGACGACGCGCTCGGTGCCGTTGATGATGAACGTGCCGCGCTCCGTCATGAGCGGGAAGTCGCCCATGAAGACCGTCTGGCTCTTGATCTCACCGGTGGTGTAGTTGACGAACTCGGCCGTCACGAAGAGCGGCGCGGCGTACGTGAAGTCCTTCTCCTTGCACTCCTCGGCCGTGTACTTCGGCGGCTCGAAGCGGTGCTCGCGGAACGACAGCGACATGGATCCGCCGAAGTCCTCGATCGGGGAGATCTCCTCGAAGATCTCCTCCAGACCGGCGGTCTCGGGGACGTCCTGGCGACCGACGAGGGCAGCGGCGGCAACGCGTGCCTGCCACTTGGAGTTGCCGAGCAGCCAGTCGAAGTTCTCCGTCTGGAGACCAAGAAGGTCCGGAACCTCGAGCGGCTCACGGATCTTGGCGAAAGAGATACGCCGGGACGCGGTGCGATTCGCGATAGCGTCGACGGACGGTGCAGAAGGGATGCGCGAGGCAGCCAAGAGGGGGTCCTTCCCTGCAGATCGAGTGCAAGCTGCGCCGGTCTCGGCGGGGCGCGGCCCCCCGGCCTCGAGTCCGGTGACATCGCGCACGACGACGTCACTAGGGTCTCGGGTTATTCGGGGACGCGGGCACAAGCCAACGCAAAGCGCTAGCGTAGTCGATCGGGACAGGACTGTCCACTGGAGCATTATGCGGCCACGCACCGGGGCTTTGCACCACCCGGCGGGGCAGATCAGTCTTTCGGCGTACTCCACGAGGCGACGAGGCCCGCACCCGGATGCCCGGG
>NZ_DATCNW010000312.1:0-13484 GCF_036565025.1 Pengzhenrongella sp. | reverse complement strand
GGTCACAACTGAAGTGACGGGGATTCCCGCAGGAACGCCCCCGTGTCCGCGCGCCCGCACCCAAGACCTCAGGACGCGCGGTCCACCAGCGCGTCGGTGAAGCTCAGCAGGGCGTCCTTGACCTTGCCCGCGGGCAGCAGCTCGAGCTCGGCGACCGCCGCGGTCGCCCATGCCCCGGCGAGCGCCAGGGTCTCCGCGACGACCTCGTGCCCGCGCAGCCCCTGCACCGCCGCAGCCAGGTCGACGTCCCCGGACAGGTCGCCGTCCAGCAGCTCGACCAGCGCGCGGTCCGCCGCGCTCGAGTCCGCCAAGGCGGCCCGGGCCCGCAGCAGCAGCACGGGCATCGTGGGGACCCGCTCGCGCAGGTCGGTGCCGGGCGTCTTGCCCGTCTGGGCGCCGCTCGCGGTGAGGTCGATGACGTCGTCGGCCAGCTGGAACGCGACGCCGACCTTCTCCCCGTACTCGGTCACCATGCTCACCACGTCCGGCGGGCAGCCGGCGAACATCGCACCGAACCGCGCCGACGTCGCGATGAGCGAGCCGGTCTTGTCCGCGAGCACCCGCAGATAGTGCTCGATGGCGTCCTCGCCGCCCTGCGGCCCGACCGTCTCGTGCAGCTGGCCGAGGCACAGCCGCTCGAACGCGCTCGCCTGGATCCGCACCGCCTCCGGGCCGAGGCCGGCGACCGTCGCGGAGGCGCGCGCGAACAGCAGGTCGCCGGTGAGGATCGCGACGGAGTTGCCCCACACCTCGTGCGCTGCCAGGGCCCCGCGGCGCAGCGGCGCGGAGTCCATCACGTCGTCGTGGTACAGGGTCGCCAGGTGCGTGAGCTCCACGACGACCGCCGCATCGACGACCTCGGGCCGGTGACCGTCGCCGAGCTGAGCCGCGAGCAGCGTCAGCATCGGCCGCAGCCGCTTGCCACCGGCGTTGACCAGGTGGCGCGAGGCGGTGTCGGCGAGCGCGTCCGCCTGCGCGACGGCGTCGCGCAGGCGCTCCTCGACCAGCGCGAGCCGGCCGGTGAGCAGCTCGGCGAGCGCTGGGTCGGCCAGCGGGAGCACGGTCGTGGAAGTCACGGGATGAATCTAGCCGCCTGCCCCATCAGATCGAGAACCGGCGAGGGCAGCACCCCGAGCAAGATGGTCAGCGCAGCGGCGATCGCGATCGCCACGGTGGTCAGTCCCTGCGACTTCACGACGGTCACCTCGGCGCCCACGTGCTCGCCCGCCAGGGGCGGGTCGGTGAAGAACATCAGCACGATGATCCGCACGTAGAAGAACACCGCGATCGCGGAGGCCACCACACCGGCGACGGCGAGCGGGGTCGCGCCCCCCTGGACCGCCGCGGAGAACGCGGTGAACTTCCCGATGAACCCCGCCGTGAGCGGGATGCCCGCGAACGACATCAGGAACAGCGAGAACGTGACCGCGAGCCACGGGTGCTTCTTGCCGAGCCCGGTCCACTGCGACAGGTGTGTCGCCTCGCCGAGCACGACGCCGTCCGGGCCGACCTCGCGCACGAGCGTCACGATCGCGAACACGCCGATCGACGCGATGCCGTAGGCCAGCAGGTAGAACAGCACCGCGGTGACCCCGCTCTTGTCGAGCGCGACCACACCGGTGAGGATGAAGCCGGTGTGCGCGATCGCCGAGTACGCGAGGATCCGCTTGACGTCGGTCTGGACCAGCGCGACGAAGGTACCGACCGCCATCGTGAGGATGACGACCGTCCACAGCGCCGGGCGCAGGTCCCACACCACGGCGGGCACGATCACGTACACGATCCGCAGCAGCGCACCGAACGCGGCGGCCTTGGTGCAGGCCGCCATGAAGCCGGTGATCGGCGTCGGGGCGCCCTGGTAGACGTCCGGCGTCCAGGAGTGGAACGGCACGGCGCCGATCTTGAACAGCAGGCCGACCAGCACCAGCGCGAGGCCGGCGAGCAGCAGCCCGTCCATGCCGACGACGGTCCCGGTCGCCGCCGCGATGTCCTTCAGGCGGACCGAGCCGGCGAAGCCGTACAGCAGCGCCACGCCGAACAGGAACAGTGCCGAGGCGAACGCGCCCAGCAGGAAGTACTTCATCGCGGCTTCCTGCGACAGCAGCCGGCGCCGGCGCGCCAACCCGGACAGCAGGTACAGCGGGAGCGAGAGCACCTCGAGCGCGACGAACATCGTCAGCAGGTCGCCCGCGGCGGGGAAGATCATCATGCCGCCGGCGGCGAACAGGATCAGCGGGAAGACCTCGGTCTGCACCAGGCGCGCCTTCAGCGCCTGCTGCTCGTAGTCCGAGCCGGGCACGGCCGACGCGGACGGCGCGAACGCGTCCTCGCCGGTCTCGGTCCGGTCGGCCACGACGAGCAGCGCGAGCAGGGTGAGCGCGACGACGATCCCCTGGACGACGAGCGCGGGGCCGTCGATGAGCACGGACCCGCCGAGCACCTCGGTCCCGCCGGACTTCCCGATCCCCGCCCACAGGACGGCGACGACGATCAGGGCGCCCGCGGACGCCACGAGGGCGAGCGTGAGCTGGACGGTGCGGCGGACGGCGCGCGGCGCAAAGGCCTCGACGAGAACGCCGAGCACCCCGGCGCCGAGCACGATGATGATCGGTGCGAGCTGCGCCCAGTCGATGTGCGGCGCGGTGAAGCCCCCGGTCACTTGGTGCTCCCCTCGTCGGTGCGTGCTGCGGCAGCGTTGGCCGGTCCTGGCGTGATGTCTGCGATCCCGACCTGCTTGATGGTCGTGCTGGCGGGTGCCCGCACGAGGTCCAGCGCGGGCGCCGGGTAGAAGCCGAGCACGAGCAGCAGGGCGATCAGCGGGCCGACGACCCACTTCTCACGCGCGGACAGGTCGGGCATCCGGGTGAGCTCCCCGTTCACCGGGCCGGTGAAGATGCGCTGGTAGGTGAGCAGCACGTAGAGGGCTGCGAGCACCACTCCGGTGACGGCGACCACGGCGGCCGGACCGGACCGGGAGAACGTCCCGACGAGCACCAGGAACTCGCTGACGAACGTCGACAGGCCCGGCAGCGACAGCGCCGAGAGTCCCGCGACGAGGAACGTGCCCGCGAGCACCGGGACGACCTTCTGCAGGCCGCCGAAGTCGGCGATCTGCGCGCTGCCGCGCCGCGCGATCAGGAACCCGGCGACCAGGAACAGCGCGCCGGTGGACAGGCCGTGGTTGAACATGTAGAACGACGCGCCCTGCACGCTCACCGAGGTGAACGCGAAGATGCCCAGCACGATGAACCCGAAGTGCGAGACCGACGTGTAGGCGATCAGCCGCATCAGGTCCTTCTGCCCGATGGCGAGCAGCGCGCCGTACAGGATCGAGATGATCGCGAGCACGATGATCGCGGGCGCGGCCCAGCGGGACGCGTTCGGGAACAGTGGCAGGCACAGCGTGAGCATCCCGAAGGTGCCGACCTTGTCCAGCACGCCGACCAGCAGCGTCGAGGTGCCCGCGGGCGCGTTCTCGGCGGCGTCGGGCAGCCAGGTGTGCACCGGCCACATCGGGGCCTTGATGGCGAAGGCGAAGAAGAACGCCCCGAACATCAGCCGCTCGGTGGTGACCGGCAGGTGGATACCGACGAGCTTGTCGATCAGGAAGCCGTCCGTCCCGCCCGGACCGTTCAGGTACAGCGCGATCACGGCCACCAGCATCACGAGCCCGCCGGCGAGGGAGAAGATCAGGAACTTCACCGCGGCGTACCGCCGCTGGAGCCCGCCGAACGACCCGATGAGGAAGTACACCGGGATCAGCATCGCCTCGAACAGGACGTAGAAGAAGAACACGTCCCGGGCCGCGAACACCGCGACCATGAAGGTCTCGAGCACGAGGATCAGGGCGAGGTAGTTGCGCAGCCGGTCGCTCTCGACCGGGCCGCCGCCGCCGTGCTCACGCCAGGCGGCCAGCAGCACCAGCGGGGTCAGCACGACCGAGAGCAGCACGAGGAGCAGGCCGACGCCGTCGACCCCGACGGCGTAGCTCACGCCGATCGCCGGGATCCACGAGTGCACCTCGGAGAACTGGTGGGTGGCGGCGGCGCCGGTGTCGAAGGACAGCGCGACGACGACGGCGCCCGCGAGCTCGACGAGCGAGAAGCCGACGGCGATCTGCCGCGCGTAGGCGCGGGCAGCGGGGGCGGGCAGCAACCAGAGGACCGCGGCGCCGACGAGCGGCAGCACGATCAGCGCGGTGAGCCAGGGAAATCCAGCGGACTCCATGTGAATATCCCTCAGATCCGGGTGGCCAGGACGACGGCGACGAGGGCGACCACGCCGATCGTCATCGTGGCTGCGTAGGAGCGGACATAGCCGGTCTGGCTGCGGCGCACGATCGCGCCGAGCCGGACCATGGCGTGCCCGAGGCCGCCGACCGCGCCGTCGACGACCTGGCGGTCACCGAACACGAGCGAGCGGGTCAGGTACTTGCCGGGCTCCACGAGCAGCCCGTCGTTCACCTCGTCCTGGTAGAGGTCCTTGCGGGCCGCGCGGACGAGCACCGAACCCGCCGGAGCGATCGCCGGCACGCCCGACCGGGCGTACATGAACCAGGCGAGGGCGAGCCCCGCCAGCACGAGGACGAGCGTGAGCATCGTGATCACCAGGGGTGGCAGCACGGCGGTGCCCTCCTCGGCGTGACCGGTCACCGGTTCGAGCCACTTGGTGAACACCCCGCCGATGCTGAGCAGCCCGCCGAGGAGCACGGAGCCGATCGCGAGCACGATCATCGGCACGGTCATCAGCTTCGGGGACTCGTGCGGGTGGTGGACCGGCAGCCGGGAGACGGCCGTGTCCGGCATCGCGCTGTGCCCGTCGTTCCAGCGGCGGTCGCCGTGGAAGGTCATGAAGAAGACCCGCGACATGTAGAACGCCGTGATCCCGGCGCCCAGCAGGGTGACCAGGCCGAAGGTCCAGGGCCGCCAGCCCTCGCCGACGAACGCGGCCTCGATGATCTTGTCCTTGGAGAAGAAGCCGGAGAACGGCGGCAGCCCGATGATGGTCCACCAGCCGATGGCGAACGTGATCCAGGTGACCTTCATGGTCCGCCACAGGCCGCCGAACTCGCGCATGTTGACCTTGTCGTTCATGCCGTGCATGACCGACCCGGCCCCCAGGAACAGCCCGGCCTTGAAGAAGCCGTGCGTGACGAGGTGGAAGATCGCGAACGCGTAGCCGATCGGGCCGAGCCCGGCCGCCAGGATCATGTAGCCGATCTGGGACATGGTCGACGCCGCGAGGGCCTTCTTGATGTCGTCCTTCGCGCAGCCGACGATCGCCCCGTACAGCAGCGTGATCGCGCCGACGATGACGACGACGAGCTGCGCGTCGGGCGCGGCCTCGAACACCGGCCCGGAGCGCACCACGAGGTACACCCCGGCGGTCACCATGGTGGCCGCGTGGATCAGCGCGGAGACCGGCGTCGGGCCGGCCATCGCGTCCCCGAGCCAGGACTGCAGCGGGAACTGCGCCGACTTGCCGCACGCGGCGAGCAGCAGCATGAGCCCGACGGCGGTCAGCGTGCCCTGGTCGGCGGTGTGCGCACCGTCGAGCACGGTGGCGAAGTCGACCGAGCCGAACGTCGCGAACATGAGCATCAGGGCGATCAGCAGGCCGACGTCGCCGATGCGGTTCGCGATGAACGCCTTCTTGGCGGCGACCGCGTTGGGGGTCTCGTGGAACCAGAACCCGATCAGCAGGTACGAGACCAGGCCGACACCCTCCCAGCCGACGAACAGCAGCAGGTAGCTGTCGGCGAGCACGAGCAGCAGCATCGCGGCGACGAACAGGTTCAGGTAGGAGAAGAACCGGCGTCGGGCGTCGTCGTGCTCCATGTAGGCGACGGCGTAGACGTGGATCAGGGTGCCGACCAGCGTCACCAGCAGCACGAACGTCAGCGAGAGCGGGTCGATCCGCAGCCCGGCGTCGAGGTGGAAGGTGCCCGCCGGGAGCCAGCGGAACAGGTGCAGGTCGAGCACCCGGTCGGACTCCGCGCGGCCGAGGACCGCGATGAGCATGACCAGGCCGACGACGAAGCTCGACGCGGAGGCGAGGACGCCGAGCCAGTGGCCCCACGTGTCGGCGCGGCGGCCGAGCAGCAGGAGCACGCCGGCGCCGGCGAGCGGGATGGCCACGAGCAGCCAGGCGAGGGACAGTGCGCCCTGCGCGGCTGCCGGCGGCGCGAGCGAGGCCACCGCGGCCGGAAAGGTGGTCGCGATCAGAGAAGTCACAGTCGACGCCCTCAGCTCTTGAGCAGGTTGACGTCGTCGACCGAGGCCGACCGGCGGGTTCGGAAGATCTGGACGATGATCGCGAGCCCGATGACGACCTCGGCGGCCGCGACGACCATCACGAAGAAGGCCATCACCTGGCCGGACAGGTCGCCGTGGATCCGGGCGAACGTGACGAGCATGAGGTTCGTCGCGTTCAGCATCAGCTCGACCCCCATGAACACCACGATCGCGTTGCGTCGCAGCAGGACGGTGGTCGCACCGATCGCGAACAGGATGGATGCGAGCACGAGGTAGTTCGTCAGGCTCATGGCGTGACCTCCTTGCCGGGCTCGACTGGGTTGGCCTCGGTGCGGTTGGCCTCGAGGTGGCCGGCGACGACGTCGACGCCGCGCTCCTGGCCGCGGATCCGCAGCACGCGCGAGACCGAGGCCTCGATGGGCGCGCCCGTCGGGTCGAGGGCCGGCACGTCCATCGCGTTCGACCGCGAGTAGACGCCGGGGGCGGGCAGCGGGGTGAGGACCCGGCCCCGCTCGCGGAAGTCGGTGACCCGGTTGTCCGAGCGCTCCTTCTGCCCGATCCGGCGCGTCAGGCGCTGGCGGTGCGTGAGCACGAGGGCGCCGAGGGCGGCCGTCACGAGCAGCACCCCGACGACCTCGAACGCGAAGATGAAGTTGCCGAAGATGAGCCGCGCGACCCCGACCGGGTTGGAGTCGGCGTTCGCCTTGTCCAGGCCGGTCGCGATCGGGTACGTCGCCCGGGTGACGACGCTCACCAGGAGCGCGCCGAGCCCGACGCCGAACAGGATCCCGGTCCAGCGCTGACCGCGGAGGGTCTCGGTGAGCGAGTCCGACGCGTCGACGCCGACGAGCATCAGCACGAACAGGAACAGCATCATGATCGCGCCGGTGTAGACGACCACCTGGACGACCCCGAGGAACGGGGCGTCCTGCGCGATGTACAGCACCGCGAGGGAGACCATCACGGCGACGACGCCCATAGCGGCGTACACCGCCTTGCGGGCGAACAGCAGGCCGAGCGCGGCGAGCACCATGATCGGCGCGAGCACCCAGAACAGCGCGGCCTCGCCGGTGGAGGTCTTCCCGGCATCACTGAGCGCCGTGGCGACGCTCGACAGGGCGCTCACGGCGGTGGTCATCGGGGTCATCGGCTGGTCCCCTGCTCGGCCGGGGCGGTCGAGCGGACGGTGGCGAGGCTGGGATCGTCGGGCCGGTACTGCGCGACCCAGTCGATCTGGTCCTGAACCGGGCCGGTGATCTCACCGAGGTAGTACTCGGTGTCGGTGGTGCCGGGCACCATCGGGTGCGGCGCCGCGAGCTGGCTGGGCACCACGGGCGCGAGCAGGTCGGCCTTCTCCCAGATCAGGCCCTCGCGGGTCGGTCCGGCGAGCTCGTACTCGTTAGTCATGGTCAGGGCGCGCGTCGGGCAGGCCTCGATGCACAGCCCGCAGAAGATGCAGCGCAGGTAGTTGATCTGGTAGACGCGGCCGTACCGCTCGCCGGGCGCGAACTGGGCGTCGGGGGTGTTGTCGGCACCCTCGACGTAGATCGCGTCCGCGGGGCAGGCCCACGCGCACAGCTCGCAGCCGATGCACTTCTCGAGCCCGTCCGCGTACCGGTTGAGCTGGTGGCGGCCGTGGTACCGCGGCTTGGGCGGCACCTTCTCGAACGGGTACTGCTCGGTGACCGTCGGGCGGAACAGCGAGGAGAACGTCACGCCGAAGCCGGCCACGGGGGCCAGCGACTCGGCGATGAACCCGCGCTTCGGCTCGATCAAGGGTTCGTACCCGCCGTGAGGCACGTTCGGGTCGCGGGCGTCAGCCACGGGGCACCTCCGTATCTGTCGTTGAGTCCGCGGCCGTCACCGCGGGTGCCGCACCGGCCTGAGCCGTGGCGGCGGCCGTCTCGCGCTGGCGGCGCGGGGACGGCGGGAGCTGCTGGCCGGGCATCGGTGGCACCGGGTAGCCGCCCGCGAACGGGTCGAACTCCGGGGCCACGGCATGGGCGCGTATCGGTTTGCGTTCGGGTACCAGGAACGAGGCGCCGACCGCAAGTAGCACCACCACCGCCAGCACGATCAGGATCGTCTTCAGGTCGATCGTGGTGAACTGGCGAACCCCCTGCACGACGGCGACGCACACGACCCAGCCGAGCGCGGCGGGGATGAGGATCTTCCAGCCGAACTTCATGAACTGGTCGTAGCGCAGCCGCAGCAGCGTGCCGCGGACCCACACGAACAGGAACATGAACAGCCACATCTTCGCGAGGAACCACAGCACCGGCCACCAGCCGGTGTTGAGCACCCCGCCGTCGATCGCGGACAGCGGGAACGGTGCGCGCCAGCCGCCGAAGAACAGTGTCGTGGCGACCGCGGAGACGTTGACCATGTTGATGTACTCCGCGAGGAAGAACCACGCGAACTTCATCGAGGAGTACTCGGTCATGAAGCCCGAGACCAGCTCGCCCTCAGCCTCGGGCAGGTCGAACGGCAGCCGGTTCGTCTCGCCGATCATCGAGATGACGTAGATGACGAACGCGGGGAACAGCGGCAGGAACAGCCACAGGGACTTCTGCGAGTCGACGATCTGCGAGGTCGACATCGACCCGGACAGGATGAACACGCTGACCAGGGACAGGCCCATCGCGAGCTCGTAGGAGATCACCTGCGCGGTGGAGCGCACCGAGCCGAGCAGCGGGTAGGTCGAACCGGAGGACCAGCCACCCAGCACGATCCCGTACACGCCGACCGACGCAGTCGCGAGGATGTAGAGCACCGCGACCGGGACGTCCGTGAGCTGCAGCGGGGTGACGATCCCGAAGACGGAGACCGACGGCCCGAACGGGATGACCGCGAAGGTCAGCAGCGCGCAGAACACCGAGATCATCGGCGCCAGCAGGTAGAGGAACTTGTCGGCTGCCTTGACGGTGATGTCCTCCTTGAGCAGGAGCTTCATCGCGTCCGCGAGCGACTGCAGCAGGCCGAACGGGCCGTGCACGTTCGGGCCGGGGCGCACCTGCATGCGAGCGACGACCTTGCGCTCGAACCAGATCGCCATCAGCACGGTGACCAGCAGGAAGACCAGGATGACGACGGCCTTGATCAGCCAGACCCACCCGTTGTCCTGGCTGAAGTCGGCGGAGACGCCGGGTTCAGCCGCGAATCGCAGGCCGTTCATGCGGTCACCTCGTCGTTGTCGGGAGTCCGATCGCGCGCACCGGCCGGGGTGAGCTGGACGACGTGTCCCGCGTCGGCCCGCAGCTGCGCGCGGACGGCGCAGTCGGGAGCGTTCGTCGGCAGCCAGACCACGTGGTCCGGCATCGGTGTCAGGGAGATCGGCACGGTGACCTCGCCGTGCTCGGTGCTCACCCGCACCAGCTCGCCGTCGAGCAGGCCCGCGGTCGCGGCGGTCGCGGGCGAGACCCGGGCGACCGTGCGCTTGGCGGTCCCGGCGAGGAAGCGCTCGCCGTCCTGCAGGAGGCCGGCGTCGAGCATCAGGTGCCAGCTCGCGAGCACCGCGTGACCCGGGGCCACCGCGGGCGGCTCGTCCGACGGGTCGGTCGGCGCACCCGCGCGGTCGCCGTCCCAGGCACTGAACTGGTCGAGCTCGCTGTGCACGTCCGCGAGGGTACGGATCCCCAGCGGGACGTCCATCGCGGCGGCCAGCGCATCGAGCACGCGGTGGTCCGCCATCGCCGTGGACGCCAGGGCCTGCGGGAACGGGCGCGGGCGACCCTCCCAGTTGAGGTAGGTGCCGCCCTTCTCGGTCGGCGGCGCGACGGGCAGGACGACGTCCGCCAGCGCGGTCACCGCGGAGGCGCGGACCTCGAGGGAGACCACGAAGGCCGCCTTCTCGATCGCCTTGCGCGCCGAGCTGGGGTTGGGCAGGTCGGCGAGCTGCACGCCGCCGACGACGAGCGCGGACAGCTTGCCCTTGCGCGCCGCCCGCAGGATGTCGGTCGTGGCGAGGCCGGGCGTCGCGGGCAGGCTGGGCACGTCCCAGACGGTCGCGGTGTCGACCCGCGCTGCGGCGTCGGCCACCAGGCGGCCACCGGGCAGCAGGGTCGGCAGCAGGCCGACCTCGACGCCGCCCCGCTCCCCCGCCCGCCGCGGGATCCAGGCGAGGCGCGCGCCGGTGCGGCGCGCGAGGCGCAGCAGGGACGAGAACCCGCCGGGGACGGCGGCGAGCCGCTCGCCGACCAGGATGATCGCACCGTCGGTCCCGATCGCGCCGGCGGCGTCCTTGAGCGGGCCCGCCTTCGCGCGTCCGGTGATCGCGTCGAGCACCTCGGGCTCGGTGCCCGGGGCGGCCGGCACCAGGGTGCCGTTCATCCGCTCCAGGCCGCGGCTGGCCAGCGGCGCGACGGAGAACACCGCGGTGCGCTTGCCGACGGGCCGGCTGGCGCCCTTGCGCAGGCGAAGGAAGGTGATGCCCGCCTCCTCCTCGGCCTCGAGGGCCACCAGCAGGACCGCGGGAGCCTTTTCGAGGTCAGTGAACGTGACGCTGCCGGCGCCGCCGAGGGCGTGACCCGCGACCCAGTGGGCGAGGAACTCCTCCTCCTCCGCGGAGTGCGGGCGGACCCGCTGGTCGACGTCGTTGGTGCCGAGCACGACGCGCGCGAACTTGGCGTACGCGTAGGCGTCCTCGATCGTGAGCCGCCCACCGGGCAGCACGCCGACGCCGTGGCCGCCGCCGGCCACCGTCGCCGCGGCGAGCCCGGCCGCCGCGACCTCGAGCGCCTCGGCCCAGCTCGCGGAGCGCAGCTCGCCGGTCTCCTCGTCCCGCACGAGCGGGGTGGTGATCCGGTCCGGGGCGGACTGCCAGGTGAAGGCGAACCTGTCCTTGTCGGTGATCCACTCCTCGTTGACCGCCGAGTCGTCGCCGGCCATCCGGCGCAGCACGACACCGCGGCGGTGGTCGACCCGGATCGCGGAGCCGCACGAGTCGTGCTCGGAGATCCCGGGGGTCGAGACCAGGTCGAACGGGCGCGAACGGAACCGGTACGACGCGTTGGTCAGCGCGCCGACCGGGCAGATCTGGATCGTGTTGCCCGAGAAGTAGGACGCGAAGGGGCGACCGGAGTCGTCGAGCGCGGCGGGCCCGGCGGGCACCTCACCGGCGAAGTCGAGCACCTCCGGGGAGAACCGGCCGATCTGCTGGTGCGCGCCGCGCTCCTGCAGGTCGATGAACGGGTCCCCGGCGATCTCCTGCTGGAAGCGCGTGCAGCGCTGGCACAGGACGCAGCGCTCCCGGTCCAGCAGGATCTCGGTCGAGATCGAGATCGGCTTGGGGAAGGTCCGCTTGATGTCCACGAACCGGGTGGTCGCCCGGCCGTTGCTCATCGCCTGGTTCTGCAGCGGGCACTCCCCGCCCTTGTCGCACACCGGGCAGTCCAGCGGGTGGTTGATGAGCAGCAGCTCCATCACCCCGTGCTGGGCCTTGTCCGCCATGGCCGACGTGCGCTGGGTCTTGACGACCATGCCGGGCGTCGCGGCGAGCGTGCAGGAGGCCTGTGGCTTGGGCATCGGGCGCAGGTTGCCCTCGCGGTCCGGGACCGAGACCTCCACCAGGCACTGCCGGCACGCGCCGGCCGGCGCGAGCAGCGGGTGGTCGCAGAACCGTGGAATCTGGATGCCGACCTGCTCGGCGGCCCGGATCACCAGGGTGCCCTTGGGCACCGCGACCTCGAGCTCGTCGATCGTGAAGGTCATCAGGTCCGCCGGCGGCACCGTGGTGGCTACCTCTGTGGCGGGCGCCTTGCTGGGCGTCGTCATGGTCATGCCTGCACCGTTCCTGCCAGCTGGCCGGCGAGCCGGCCCGCGTCGCGCGGTGAGTAGGGGAAGAGAGCTGCGGCGGCCGGGTCGAACGGGCAGGCCCCCGTGGTGATGTGCGCCTCGAACTCGGCGCGGAAGTACTGGACGCCGGACGTCACGGTCGACGTCGCGCCGTCGCCGAGCGCGCAGAACGCGCGCCCGAGGATGTTCTCGCACGTGTCAACCAGCACCTCGAGGTCGTCCATGAGGCCCTGACCGGCCTCGATGCGCTGGAGCACCTGCTCGAGCCAGAAGGTGCCCTCGCGGCACGGCGTGCACTTGCCGCACGACTCGTGCGCGTAGAACTCCATCCACCGGGTGATCGCGCGCACGACGCAGGTCGTCTCGTCGAAGATCTGCAGCGCGCGGGTGCCGAGCATGGAGCCCGCAGCGGCGACCGACTCGTAGTCGAGCGGGATGTCGAGGTGCTCCGCGGTGAACAGCGGCGTCGAGGACCCGCCGGGGGTCCAGAACTTGAGCTCGTGACCCTCCCGGATCCCGCCGGCCAGGTCCAGCAGCTCGCGCAGCGTGATGCCGAGCGGCGCCTCGTACTGGCCGGGGAACCGCACGTGCCCGGAGAGCGAGAACAGGCCGTGGCCGGTGGAGCGCTCGGTGCCCATCGAGCGGAACCAGTCGGACCCGCCGGTGACGATCGCCGGGACGGACGCGATGGACTCGACGTTGTTGACGACGGTCGGCCGGGCGTACAGGCCCTCGACCGCCGGGAACGGCGGCTTGAGCCGCGGCTGTCCGCGCAGGCCCTCGAGCGAGTCGAGCAGCGCCGTCTCCTCGCCGCAGATGTACGCGCCGGCGCCGGCGTGCACGGTGATGTCCAGGTCGAAGCCGGTGCCCAGGATGTTCTTGCCGAGGTACCCGGCGGCGTACGCCTCCTCGACGGCCCGCAGCACCCGGCGGTACACGTGCAGCACCTCACCGCGCACATAGATGAACGCGTGGTGGCAGCCGATCGCGTACGACGTGATGATCGAACCCTCGATCAGGTACTGCGGGGTCGCCATCATCAGCGGGATGTCCTTGCAGGTCCCGGGCTCGGACTCGTCCGCGTTGACGACCAGGTAGCGCGGGCCGCCGTCGGGCGCGGGCAGGAAGCTCCACTTCAGGCCGGTGGGGAACCCGGCACCGCCGCGACCGCGCAGACCGGAGTCCTTGACCGCGGCGAGCACCTCGGCCGGGGCCTGGGTGACGGCCTTGCGCAGGCCCTCGTAGCCGCCGTTGGCCTCGTACGTCGCGAGCGTCCAGGACTGCTCGGCGTCCCAGTGGGCGCTGAGCACCGGCGCGAGGCGGGTCGGGTCGGCCATCAGGACTCCTTCGTCGGCGTGGTCGGCGTGGTCGGCGTGGCCTTAGTCGTCGGCGTGGTCGGCGTGGCCTTCGTCGGCGGGGTGGCCGGCGTGGTCGGCG
>NZ_DATCNW010000311.1:0-2872 GCF_036565025.1 Pengzhenrongella sp. | reverse complement strand
CTGCTCGACGTTGATGCGCTGCGCGCCGCCGGTCACCACCGCTACGGCGGTCAGCGGCAGCTCGTCGCGCAGCGCGCGACCCAGGCGGGTCATCCGGGCGGCGCGGTAGTGCGTGACGTGCACCCGGCGCGAGACCCAGTTCGCGAACGTGCGGGCCTCGGTGGCCCACGGCACGTCGGTCTCCACGACCGGCAGCGCCCGCGCCGCGATCGCGCTCAGCCGGTCACCCAGCTCGTGCGTCCCGTCGAACAGCGCCAGCGCACCGGACCCGTCCAGGTCCCGCGGCGCGACCGCGGCGAGCGTATCGGTGCCCGCCTGCATCACGGCGATCGTGTCGGCCCAGGACAGCTCCGCGAGCATGCTGATCACGAGAGCCGCGCCGCTGGGCGCCGCGCCGCCAAGCGATCCGTCGGTGCGCGAGTCCACGCCGTCGTCGAACGCCATCTCGCACCCCCTGCGGTCGCATTCCTTCGAATTGCTCTGCGACAAACTCTAGCGCGAGCCACTGACACTCAATGAAGGCGCGCAGGCGGTGCGTTGCAACGAGTTGGTAACAATGACCGCCGCTGCGAGGCAATTCTGTGGATTGTTGCGCGGAATGGAAGCCTGTGGGTGCATCCGTCGGTCGATCTTCACAATTTTCGGCCGACCCGGGCGGTTCGTTTGTGCGACAACGAGTTCGCGTTGCCAATCGAGCTCGGGCTGAACCCGGAGGCCTCGACGGAGCGCACTCCACCTCGCCGTTGACGACACAGCCGGACGTGCCAGATCGCGGATCGCGAACGCAGGAGGGACCCAAATCCGCTCCGGCCGCACCCGCTTACGGTGAGGAGGTCCTGCGCCTCAACATCGAGGACGTCGATCTGGAGACTAAACGGGCCTACACGGTCCGCAAGGGCGGAGATCGCGACGTACTTCACTTCCAGACCGGATCCGCCCGCCTGCTCCCCAAGGTGATTGCCGGGCGCGTCGCCGGACCGGTGTTCCTGTCGTCGAGGACTCCATCCCCGTCGCGGGTCCCGGCGAGCAGTGACCGCTGCCCGACGACGGGGCGCGCGAGGCTGTCGTATCGTCGGGCCGCAGAGATCTTTACATCTGCGAGCGCCGGACGAACACTCCACCAGTTGCGGCACTCGGCGATGTCGGCTGTCCCGCAGGTCACCGGCTTTCTGCCGGTGCGGCATATTGCCCCGAGTGCGGAGCAAGGACCACGTCGCCAGCCGTGCGGGTGCAACCGCCTGAGCCCAACGTTGCGACTGTCATCGCCCCCAAGGGGCGCCCGAAGCATCTCTCGACCGTAGGAGCCGCCATCCTGGCCGTCGTCGTGATCGCAGCGGCGGTGGCAATGGGAGCCAGGCACACGTCGCAATCCGGCGTCGCCGGAGACGTCGCTCATCCTGCTTCGTCGCCAAGTTCCGCTGCGTCGCCAATCCTGGTACCGGAGCCCGCTTTGCCTGCGGCGAACCTGGCAACCCCTGGCCCCGCCGGGCCTCTTGAGCCGGACCGCGTCGCTCAGGGATTTCTTGAAACCATGGCAGCCAAGAACGAGGTGGAGGCCGCGTCATACGGCAACGCGAAAGCCGTAGCGGACTTCAAGGATCAATCGCAGGAAGCGGCCATCTACGAACTTACGCAGTGTCAGCCACTGGTTGGAGATGAGGCTGTCAAGGCTTGCGGCGAAATGTACTGCTCGTTCACTGGCAAGTTCGGCACCCTGGATTTTGTTCTACAGAAGGGAAGGCTCGGGTGGACGGTCGTGGCGGCGTACGGCGGGGCCATCGAGTAGCAGGTTGGTCGATGGGCACCGACCAGACCGGTTAAGGCTCCTCGTCCATCGGGGGGTTGGCGAAATAGATCCGCTGGCCGTCCGGCGCGGCGCGCAGCCAGCGCACCAACTTCTCGTCGAACGTCAAGGGCGTCGTGGGGTCGGGATCGCTTGTCGAATCTTCCTCGTCGTCGGCCATCAGATCCTCCGGGTCCGCGGGCGTGCGTGGCTACGTGGTGGAGGCCCTCCACGCGTTCGGGATCTCCGCTCCGGATGGGGACTGACTCCCGGAGAGGGAAGGTCACTACTCGGGCAGGTCTTCCGCGAGGATCCGGCCTTCCCCGTCGTCCTCGGCGATCCTCTCCAGCAGCATCTGGCCGAGCGCCCAGTCCTCCTGGTCCTCGGTCATCTCGTCCGCCGAGGCGGGATGCCGAATGGGCAGGCAGCCCACGAAAGATCCGTCATGGATCCAAGGTAAGTCCGTCGACGGTCGATGTGGTCCGCGATGGTCCACGAAGCCGGATGGCTGGCGCAGTCTGGACCCAAGATTCGAACAGAGTCGGCCAAGTCGATCGCGGAGGTAGAGAAGTCGGTCACTGACGTCGCTACGGGCTCGATCAGGATGGAGATGCTTGGTCTGCTGCTGATCGGGCTCGGGACGATCGTTGCCGCCATACCCACACTTTGCGGCTGGCATTAGGTCTGCGGGATGTCTGGAAGCAGGGCATCGCAAACCTGGATGAGGCGCTCCCGCAGAACTCCGGCGCGCTCGGCGAACACCCTCTGCCGCGCTACGTACTCCGCCTTCCCCTCGGCGGTCTCGATGGCCACGGCGACCTCACCAAGGGAGGACACGTCGTACGGCGACGCCTGCATGTCAAGGAGTCGGATCTCACCGGCAAGTTGGAAGCAGTCCAGTAGCAGGTCCCCGGGCACGGCTGGTCCCAACTTCAACGACCACTTCAGCAGGTCCATCCCGGCGTGCAGGCACCCGGGCTGCTCGAGCTCCACCTGCGTCGCGCGGGTGGGCTGCACGGCGTTGAGCGGCACGGCGTCGCGCGTGAAGAAGCGGAAGGCGTCGAAGTGGCTGCAGCGGATCGGGTGGGC
>NZ_DATCNW010000310.1:0-16121 GCF_036565025.1 Pengzhenrongella sp. | reverse complement strand
GGCAGGCGGCGGCCGTCTGCCGCCGTGGCTGCGCGGGGTTAGAGCTCGCGGAGGGCGAAGCCGGCGATCGAGGCTTCGAGCTCGACGGCGCCGTCTGCGAGCGCGAAGTCCGTCAGCGTGACGCCGTCGGCCCGCAGGGCTACTGCGGCCTGCAGGTCGACGACCGCGACCGGTTCGCCGCGCAGGCCCTGGTGGACGACGACGAGCCCGTCGGGCAGGCCCCGACCGCGCAGCGCCCCGTTGAGCACCCCGGTCAGCTGGTTCAGCAGCCGGTGCACGGGGACGGCCGCGGCCCAGATCGTGAGCTCGAAGGTGACCCGGCCCTGCTCGAACGCCCGGAAGGTGGCATCCACCCGGACGATCGGCGCCACGGCGGCGAGCGCCCGGACCGCGAGCGGCGCGCCGGGCACGGCCCGCAGGTCGATCTCGGCCCGGATGGTCGCGCCCACGCAGCTCGCGGAGCGCACGATCGGCGGCAGCGCGCCGCCCTGCAGGGCGAGCTCGCGCGCCTCGGTGAACGGCAGGGTCAGGCGCACGGGGTTCCTCCGAGAGGGTGGTTCAGACACGTGGCTCCTCCGAGGGGCAGGGTCAGGCGCACGGGGTTCCTCCGAGAGGGTGGTTTCAGGCGAACAGGTCCTGCCCGACGAAGGCGCCGTCGGGCCCGCCCATTTTCGCACCGGCGGGCACCCCGCGGGGCACGGCCCACAGCCCGGAGCCGGTGTGGCGCAGGTACTCGCTCATGGCGTCGTCGCGGGCGAGCGCGGTCTGCATGGGGACGTACTGCGTGCGCGGGTCGCGCACGTAGGCGAGGAAGAACAGCCCCGCGTCCAGGTGCCCGAGCCCGTCCGAGCCGTCGGTGTAGTTGTAGCCGCGGCGCAGCATCCTGGCCCCGTGGTTGCTGCTCGGGTGCGCCATCCGCACGTGCGAGTCGACGGCGATCAGGGGCTCGTCGCCCTTCCCCGCGGACGTAAAGTCGGGTTCGGTGAACTCGGTGCCGCCCGAGAGCGGTGCGCCGGCGCCCTTGGTGCGCCCGATGATCGTCTCCTGCTCGCGCAGCGAGCCGCGGTCCCAGGTCTCGATCGTCATCCGGATCCGGCGCGAGACGAGGTACGTGCCGCCGGCCATCCAGGCGCCGTCGCCGGCGCTGCCCGCCCGATCACTGGCGCTGCCCGCGCTGTCGCCCGTGTCGCCACCCGCGTCGCTCCCGCGGCCGTCGGCCGTGACCCACACGTGCTCGGTGATGAGCTCAGGGTCCTCGGCCTTGAGGTTGGCCGTGCCGTCCTTGAAGCCGAACAGGTTGCGCGCCGTCTTCTGCGAGGTCGACGTCGAGGAGGTCCGCCCGTACCCGAGCTGGCTGGAGCGCACGGCCGCCGTCCCGAACGCGAGCCGGGACAGGTTGCGGATCGCGTGCACCGCGACCTGCGGGTCGTCCGCGCACGCTTGCACCGCGAGGTCGCCGCCGGTGCGGCCCGGCTCGAGCACGTCGCCCGGGAAGTGCGGCAGATCGATGAGGGCCGCGGGGCGCCGGCCGGCGAGGCCGAACCGGTCCGTCCCGTCGGCGGACCGGAACAGCGAGCCGCCGAATCCGAACGTGAGCGTGAGCCCGGACGCGGTCAGGTCGGACGCCTCGCCGGTGTCGTCCGGGGGCGCGTCGTAGGGGCCGCCGTCGGGGCCGAGCTCGCCCGCGGGCAGGCCCTGGGTCATCCGCGCGGCCGCGGCCGTCCACCGGCGCAGCAGGTCGATCACGTCGTGGCGCGAGGACGTCGTCAGGTCCCAGGTCGCGAAGTGCAACCGGTCCTGCGCGGGCGTGACGATGCCGGCCTGGTGCGCCCCACCGAACGCGTAGGTGTCGCGCGGACGGCTGGGTTCGGCCGCGCCCGCGGCGTTCCCCGCGTGCCCGACGGCGAATCCGCCCGCACCCGCGAGCCCCGCCGCCCCGGCGCCCGCGAGGCCCAGGATCGCGCGCCGCGAGATCCCCCGCGGGCCGGGGTTCGCGCGGTCCGGGCCGTCCGCTACATCCGCACCGGGCGTCGTGGAGTCCATCGTCATCGCCTACGCCACGACCGTGGACGTCAGCCGCGACAGCGGCTCGCCCAGCGCGTCCACGGCGTTGGCGAGGCCCTTGATCTGGTCCTTGGACAGCTCGGTGTAGGTCCTGAAACCGTCGCCGTGACGCTGGGCGTCGAGCAACTTGCGGACATCCGCGAACTTCGTGTCGAGCGAGGCCGCGAGCTGCGGGTCCTTGGCCAGCACGACGTCGCGGAGGCCGTCGTAGGCCACCTTGGCGCCGTCCACGTTGGCCTGGAAGTCCCACAGGTCGGTGTGCGACCAAGCCTCCTCCTCGCCGGTGACCTTGCCCGTCGCGACCTCGTCGAGCAGCGACTTCGCTCCGTTGCCGATCTGGTCGGTGGTGAGCGCGAAGTCGCCGCGGTGCACCCTCTTGGAGAGCTCCTGGGTGTCCGCGACCAGCTGGTCCGCGTACTTCGTGCGCTCTGCGGCCGTCAGTGGCGTGTAGGCCTGCTGGCCGTTCGCGGCGGGCGCGGGCGCCCACAGGTCCTTCTCGAGCAGGTGCCACCCGGTCCAGGTCGTGCCTGCCTCGACGTCGGCCTCGCGCAGGTCCATCCGCGGGTCGAGATCGCCGAACGACTCCGCGACCGGCTCGATGCGCTCCCAGTGCACCCGGGTCGTCGCGTACGCGGCCCGGGCCGCGGCGTCGTCCCCGGCCTTGTACACGGCGGCGAACGCCTTGGTCGACGTGAGCAGCTGCTCGGTCTGGTCCTTCGTGTAGGCGACATAGCTCGTGCTCGCGGCGGCCAGCTGGTCGCCGGTCTCGCCGGTCGCGTCGACCTGCTTGCCGGAGTCCGTGACCGTGAAGTCGGCTCGGATGCCCTTGCCTGCCATGCCCGGCTTGCAGGCCGTCACGTACTTCCCCGCCTTGGCGGCGATGACGAGGTTGCGGGTGATCCCGGGGCCGATGTTCTCGACCTCCGCGACGATCCGCAGGCCGTCCTTCGCGAGCAGGTAGAACTCGGTGACCTCCGACCCGGAGTTCGTCACCGTGAACACCACTCGGCCCGACGGCGCGGTGCGCGCGGAGAGCGTGCACTTATCCGCCGAGGATTCCACGGTGAGCGTGCGCGCGCCGCCGGCACCCGCCTTCGGGGTCCGGGCGGCGTTGTCCGAGCAGGCCGCGAGCGGGAGCAGCAGGGCGGTGGCCGCCAGGGCGGTCAGGGTCCGGCGAAGGGGCATCGGGAAGACTCCAGAAGGCTGCGAGCGGGTCACGACGCGGTAGCGGGCGACGAGGGGACGGCCGCCGGCGTCGCCGTCGGGCGCGGGCTCGCGCCGGCGAACCACACCGCGGCGACGAACACCGTCAGCGTGGGGGCGACGTAGGCGAGCCAGGCGCCGAGCTGGAGCCAGGTGGTGGCGGGGGAGAAGTTGACGACTCCCTTGAGCAGGGTCCCGTACCAGCTGGCCGGGGGGATGGTCGACGAGACGTCGAACGCGAGCTCGTTCAGGCCGGGCAGCAGGCCCGCCTCCTGCAGGTCGTGCACGCCGTAGGCGAGCACCCCGCCGGCGACGACGATGAGGAAGAGGCCGGTCCAGGCGAAGAACACCCGCAGGTTGAGCCGCAGCGCGCCGCGGTAGATCGCCCAGCCACCCGCCAGCGCGGCGCCCAGGCCGAGCGCCGCGCTGAGCAGCGGGCGGGTCGAGGAGCCGGCGGCCTGTGCGGCGGCCCAGAGGAACAGTGCCGTCTCGAGCCCCTCCCGCCCGACGGCGAGCAGCGCGATCACGAGCACGGCCCGGCGCCCGGCGCCCAGCGCGCCGTCGAGCCGGCGGGTCAGGTCCGACTTGAGGTGCCGCGCGGTGCGGGCCATCCAGAAGATCATCCAGGTGACCAGGCCGACGGCGATCACGGACAGCGTGCCGCCGATCGCCTCCTGCGCCTCGAACGTCAGGCCGCGCGGGCCGAACGTCAGGGCCGCGCCGAACGCGAGCGAGATGCCGACCGCGAGCCCGACGCCCATCCACAGCTGTCCGAGCGCCTCGCGGCGGCCGGACTTGACCAGGTACGCGACCAGGATGCCGACGACGAGCGCGGCCTCGAGGCCCTCGCGCAGGCCGATCAGGAAGTTCGCCACCATGGGAATCACTCTCTGCGGGACGGCGGGGACAGTCACTCTGAGGGCAACAAGTGAGGCAACCCTAACCTAACAAACGACCCCGGTGCCCCGCGTACCCCGGGGTCGCGGAGACATTTACCGTTGGCCCGGCGCTCGGTAATGTGAAGTTCACGCCGTCGCCATGTCCTCGCGGACAACCCTCGCGACGTGTGCCTTTCGGCTGGGGAGGGAACGTGGTCCACGAAGACACGCTGTCGTCCGTGCTGAGCGACTTCGCGCGCACGATGCTCACCGACTTCCCGATCCAGGGGATCCTCGACCATCTCGTCGAGCGCATCGTGGACGTGCTGCCCGTCACCGGGGCGGGGGTCACGCTGATCCAGCCCGGCCTGCCCCCGAAGTACATCGCGGCGTCCAACGAGCAGGCGCTCCGATTCGAGCGCCTGCAGACGGACCTCGGCGAGGGGCCGTGCATCACGGCGTTCGAGCTGGGCGAGCGGGTTGCGGTGCCCGATCTCGCCTCGGACAGCCGCTACCCCACGTTCGCCCCCGCGGCGGTCTCTGCGGGCATGGCCGCGGTGTTCACCTTCCCGCTGCGACACGGTGACGGCCGCCTGGGTGCCCTGGACCTCTACCGGGACGTCCCGGGTGCGCTCGATGTAGAGGACGAGGCCGCGGCGCAGACCCTCGCCGACGTCGCCGCGGCGTACCTGCTGAACGCGCAGGCGCGCGCGCAGGCGCACATGGCTGCGGAGTGGTTCCGGGAGCGGTCCCTGCACGACGCGCTGACCGGTCTGCCGAACCGGGTCCTGTTGCAGGAGCGGCTCGAGCACGCCTCGCTGCGGGCCCAGCGGACGCACAAGGCGGCCGCGGTGCTGTTCGTCGATCTGGACCGGTTCAAGCGGGTCAACGACGACTACGGGCACTCCGCGGGCGATGAGCTGCTGGTCGCCGTCGCGCAGCGGTTGTCCCAGGTGGTTCGGCCCGGCGACACCCTCGCCCGCGTGTCCGGCGACGAGTTCGTCTACCTGTGCGAGGACCTGGCGCACGCGTCGGACGTCGAGCTGCTGGCCGGACGCATCGACGCGGCCTTTGCGGAACCGTTCTCGCTCTCCGGCGTCACGCTCGGCGTGACGGCCAGCGTCGGGATCGCCTACGCCGGTCCGGGCGAGCGGGTCACCGACGGGCTCGTGCTCGACGCCGACATGGCGATGTACCAGGCGAAGCGCCGCGGCGGCGGCACGCACCAGGTGATCGACCTGCGGCTCGCCGCCGAGACCCACGAGCGCAACCAGCTCGAGCGGGACCTGCAGGTCGCGCTGGCAAACGCGGACCTCGCCGTCGCCTACCAGCCGATCGTGCGCACCGAGGACGGGTTCGTCACCGGGGTCGAGGCCCTGCTGCGCTGGACGATCCCGGATCGCGGACCGATTCCAGCGGCGACGGCCGTGGCGGTCGCCGAGCAGAGCGGGCTGATCACCAGGATCGGCGCGTGGGTCCTGGAGCGAGCCTGCTGGGACCGGGTCGACTGGCTCGCCAACCACCCCGGCCGCCCGCTCGACCTGTCGGTGAACGTCTCGCCCCGGCAGCTGATGGCGCCGGGCTTCGCCAAGACCGTCGCCGGGGTGCTCGAGCGGACCCGGATGGACCCCGCGGCTCTGGTGCTGGAGGTGACCGAGGGCATCCTCGTCGAGGACGGCGACCGGGCCATGCGGGTGCTGCGCGAGCTCAAGGCGCTCGGCGTGCGGCTCGCCCTGGACGACTTCGGGACGGGCTACTGCTCGCTGACCTACCTGCGGCGGTTCCCGATCGACATCGTCAAGATCGACCAGACCTTTGTGGCCGACATCGGCCGGGACCCCGCGTCGTCGGCGATCGTGGCCGCGGTGACCAGCCTGTCCCACGTCCTGGGCATGCACGTCACGGCGGAAGGGGTCGAGACCGAGGAGCAGCGCGAGGAGGTGGTCAGCATCGGCTGCGAGCTCGCGCAGGGCTACCTGTTCGCGCGACCGATGACGGCCCGTGACCTCGCCCTCGAGCTGGAGCTCAGCGACGCCTGACCGCCGCCGGCAACGCGTGCGAGGCGCGGTGACCACGGACGGCGCAAGAAGGCGGCAAAACGGCACGGCATCGGGGTGGGATCTGGCAGGATTCCACCGGGCGCCTGATCGCCCCGAACGAGTACGGGGAGAGCAGACGTGACGGACTATCTTGGCGAGCCCACAAGCGCGCAACCAGCGGGCCCGCCGGCCCCAAACGGGTTCGCCGACCCGTACCGCCAGCCGCCGACCACGCCGTCGTCGCAGCAGCTGCCGGCCCCCGCCTGGTCGCAACAGCCGCAACAGCCCGCCTGGTCGCAGCCGCAGGCACCGAACGCGCCCGCACCGGCCTGGTCCGCCCAGCAGCAGCAGCAGCCGCCGCAGTGGACGCCCTATGCCCAGCCGTACGGGTCGGCTCCCGGCAGCTACCCCGACCAGGAGCCCCGGAAGACCAACCCCTGGGCCATCGTCGCGCTCGTCACGGGCATCGTGGCGATCTTCCCGGTGGCACTGGGTGCGGGTATCACCGCGCTCGTGCAGATCCGGCGACGGCAACAGGCCGGCGCCGGAATGGCGATCGGTGGCATCGTCGCGGGATCCGTCTGGATGCTCATCGGGATCGTCGTCGCGGCGCTCGGGGCCTTCTCCAGCAGTCTCGGGGCCTTCTCCAGCAGTGGGGACTACCCCTACCTCGGACGGGTCGCGAACGCGGGCTCCACCACGGTCGGGAGCTGCCTGCTCGAACCGAGCAGCGACGACAGCACGGCGGCCGAGATCGACTGCGCCAAGGGTCACTACGCGGAGGTCTACCTCGTCGGGGCACCCAGCACCGAAGCCACCTGGCCGGGCGCCGACAAGCTCGGACAGCACGCCGACGACCTGTGCTACGACGCGTTCGCGGCGTACGTCGGCACCGACTACGACTCCTCCGAGTACGACTACGACTTCTTCCTCCCGGACCGGGCCGAGTGGACCGCCGGTGAGCATCGCGCGGTCTGCGTCGTGGTTCCGGGTGACTCGCACACCATGCGCGGGAGCGTGCGCCACAGCGGCCGCTGAACCGGCTCGCCGCGGCCGGCGTCCTTACGCGGACAGTCGCACCTCGGCGTCGGGCGTCGCGGACCCGATCCGCCGGCCCTGCGCCGGCAGCTCGGCGTGTCGTTGCAGCTCGAAGCGTTCGGCCAGGGCGCGCAGGGTGGTGCAGAGCTCGTCGATCTCGTCGTCGCCGTTGGCGGCCGTGATCTGGACGCGGAAGCCGACCTCCGAGCGGGGCACCAGCGGGTAGGCGGCCAGGGTGACGTAGATGCCGGCGTCGAACAGGAAATGCCCGACGCCGTCGATGTCGTCCGGGTTCGCCAGCGGCAGCTCGATGATCGGCAGCCCGGAGGTGTTCGGGGTCGCCAGGCGCAGCGCGGTCGTGGTGGCCAGGACCTTGGCGGTCTTGGCGTGCAGGTCCGCGCGGATCGCGTCGCCGCGGGCCGCGTTCACGTCGAAGCCCGACAGGACCGTCGCCAGAGACGCGATCGGGGACGGCCCCGAGAACAGGTACGGCGCGGCCGCGACCTTGAGGTGGTCCTTCAACCAAGTCGGCACCGCGAGGAACGCGAGCAGCGAGGAGTACGCCTTGGAGAACCCGCCGACCAGCACGATCCCGTCGTACGTCTCCCCGGCGTGCGCCACGATCGAGTTCCCCCGGTGGCCGTAGGGGCTGGCCTCGGTGGCGGAGCGTTCCCCGATGACCCCGAACCCGTGCGCGTCGTCGACGTACAGCAGTGCTCCGTGCTCCCGGGCCAGGGCCGCGAACGCGACCAGGTTAGGGGTGTTACCCGTCATCGAGTTCACCCCGTCCATGCAGATCATCTTCGACACCCCCGGCGGGGCCTCGGTCAGCATCGCCTCCAACGCGGCCAGGTCCCCGGCCGGGAACCGGCGCACGGTCGCGCCGAGCCCGCGCGCCACGATGCACCCGTCGTAGATCGTGCGGTGCGCCTGCCCGTCCAGGAAACAGGAAGGACGAGTCGAACGGGGCCATGGAGGGAGTCCTTGCTCGGTCGGGACGGATCGGCGGACGGCGTCATTCCCGACGGGCGCAGTGCAGCTCGTGCTCTACAGCAAACGAGACCAATCTGGATCGAAGCGTATCAAATGCCATCTTATGAGTGGTCAGGGAGTCACGTCCCGCGAGGGTCCCTGCGGCGTCGCCGCCTGTTGCGTCGCCACCTGCAGGGCCGCACGCCGTGGCCGCTCGACCCCCGGGGGGCCGGTCGCCGGCTTCGGCCCGAGCGGGGACGCGCTCGCGAGCAGCTCGGACATCTTCTCGGCGGCGACGGGCCGCGCATACAGGTAGCCCTGGCCGACGCGGCAGCCCATCGACCACAGCTCGTCGCGCTGCACGGACTGCTCAATGCCCTCCGCAACGACCTCGAGCCGTAGCGAGTGGGCGAGGGAGATGATGACGTCGACCAGCGCGCTGCCGTCCGAGCCCGCCTCGCCCAGCCCGTCGACGAAGGACTTGTCGATCTTGAGCACGTCGATGTGCAGCTTCTGCAGGTAGGACAGGCTCGAGTACCCGGTGCCGAAGTCGTCCATCGCGATCTTCACGCCGAGCTCCCGAAGTGCCAGCAGCCGGTCGGACACGACCGGTGCGTCCAGGGCGAAGATGCTCTCGGTCAGCTCGAGCGTGAGCTGCCCGGCGTCGATCCGGTGCCGCTCGAGCGCGGTGCGCACGACGTCGACGAAACCCTCCTCGTGCAGCTGGCGGGCGGACACGTTCACCGAGAGCCGCAGGCCGGCGTGGCCGGCGTCGGACCAGGTCCGCAGCTGCGCGCACGCCTGGTCCAGCACCCAGCCGCCCAGCTCGACGATCAGGCCGGTCTCCTCGGCGAGCTCCACGAACTCCTTGGGCGGGAGCAGCCCCCGGGTCGGGTGCGACCAGCGCACGAGCGCCTCGCAGCCCACGATCTCCCCGGCCCGGATCAGCACGATCGGCTGGTAGTGGACGACGAACTGCTCGGCACCCAGGGCCTGCTCGAGGTCGGACCGCCGGGTGAGCCGGTCCATCATGGCCGTGCTCAGCCCGCGGTGGTAGAGCATGATCTGGCCCTTGCCGAGGTCCTTCGCCGCGTACAGCGCGAGATCGGCGCACCGCATCATCTCGGTCATGTCCAGCGGATCGTGCGGCCCGCCGGTGACCACCAGGCCGACGCTCGCACCGACCCAGAGGTCCTCGCCGAGGACCGTGAACGGCGTGGCGAACGCGTGCAGGGCCCGCTCGGCGAAGGCCTCGGCCTGGGAGACGTCGGTGAGGTCCTCGACCAGGACGGCGAACTCGTCGCCGCCGAACCTCGACACCGTGGCGCCCGCGCGCACGATGGAGCGCAGCCGGGTGGCCACGTGCACCAGCAGCTCGTCGCCCGCCGCGTGACCGCGGGTGTCGTTGACGATCTTGAAGTCGTCGAGATCCAGCATGAGCATCGCGACGACCGAGCCCAGCCGCGACGTCCGCGCGAGCGCGTGGTCGGCGCGATCGGAGAACAGCGCACGGTTCGGCAGGCCGGTGAGCGCGTCATGGAAGGCCTGGTGCTTGAGCTGGACCTCGAGCGCCCGGCGTTCGGAGACGTCGCGCATCGTCAGCACGATGCCCGCGACGCGCGGGTCCTCGAGCAGGTTGGTCGACAGCACCTCGAACGCGACGAGCGTGCCGTCGTCGCGGGCCAGGTGCCAGTCGGCCATCGCCTGCGACTGGGTCGGGTTGGCCGCGAACCCCGCGAACATCGCGATCGCATCGACGGCGTCGTCGGCCTGCAGGATCTCGGCCAGCTCGTGCCCGACGACGTCCTCGACGGCGCGCCCGAGCGTCCGGCCGAGCGACGGCGTGCCGAACGTGATCTCGCCGCGCGCGTTCACGATGATGACGATGTCCGAGGTGTTCTGCAGGACCCCGCGGAAGAGCTCCTCGTTGCGCAGCGCGCGCAGGTCCTCGGCCAGGCGCGCGCTCTCCACCGCCAGCACCACCTGCGCGGCGAGCGTCGACAGGGCGGCATGCTGATCGAGCGTCAGCGGCGCGGTCGTGCCCACGACGAGCATGCCGCGGTCCTCGTGGTTGTAGCGCAGCGCGGAGATGCTGAGCGTCCCGGGGGCGCTCAGGTCCCCACCGGCCGCCGCGACCTGCCAGAGGGCGTCGCGCCGTGACGCGTCCGGCTGGGGCCCGAAACCTGCCGCGCAGGTCAGGCCGACGTCGCCCGCCTCGAAGATCCCGGCGTGCGTCACCCCGCTGGTGCCGGTCAGCGAGGTCACGGCGGCCAGCGCCGCCTGGTAGATCGCGGGCAGTCCCTGCGCGGACACCAGGGCCTCGCTGGACGAGCGCAGGGCGCTCTCGCGCCGCACCGACTGCTGGTGCACGCCCAGCATGCTCCACAGCCGCGCGACGACGAGCAGGAAGATGACCGCCGAGAACGACGCGACCGTGCGGGCGTCCGCGCGGGAGCCGGTGAGCGACTCGGCGAACACGATGCCGGGAGCGATGAGGCCCGCCGAGGCGAGCCCGGCGAGGCGCCATCGGCCCACCCGGAGGGCGCCGTGCCGCGGCGGGGTCTGGCCGAGCCGGACCATCGACGGGTGCAGTGCGGCGCAGCCCCACGCGACGTAGAACATCACCCAGCCGCCGTCGGCCGGGCCGCCCACGTGCCACATCTCGTTCAGCTGGCTCGCGCCGTACAGGACGTCGGCGACCATCAGCCCGCCCGCCCCGATCACGAGGAACTGCATCGAGCGCACGCGCAGGCCGCCGTCGCCGACCAGGCGGATGAGCATGGCGATGACCAGCACGTCTCCGAGCGGGTACGCGATCGAGGCGAACCGCTGCAGGGTGGTCAGGCCGGGGACCTGGAAGTACGGCGCGACCAGGTACACCCAGGCGAGCAGTCCCACGCCGGTCGTGATGATCAGTGCGTCGATCAGGCTCGCGCGGTCCCTCGGCGAGGACCGTCCGCGGATGAACTGGTAGATCCCACCGGCGAGCAGCACGTACATCAGCAGGTAGAAGACGTCCGCGGTCGAGGGGAACGGGTTGTCGTAGCCCATCAGCTGGGTGAGCACGTTGTACACCGTGTCGCCCGCGATGAAGCTCAGCTCGGCGCCCGCAAGCAGGATCCAGGCCGCCCGGTGCCTGGGCTTGTAGCGCACGACGGCGAAGATGGTCGCCGCGACCGACGACAGGCCGAGCGGCGCCCACAGCACCAGGTGGTAGTCCGGCTGCACGAAGAACACCGCGCTGAGCGTGACGGTGAAGATCAGATAGCCGATCCACAGCCCGCGCCAGGGGCCGGCGGCTGCCCGGGCATCGACCCGGGCCTGGGCCGGCGGACGGCGCGCAGCACGAAAGTACTGACGAGCCGGTGGTGTCGTGACTCCCATGAGCGCCCCCTGCTGACCTGCGATCTTCCGCAGCGGCACCGCTCTCGCCGGAGACAAATCACACTTTCTGGGTGATTCCGGACCGTGGATCAGTAGTACCACCTGCGACGATACGGCCCTTTCGGGAGGTTGCGACGATTGAGCCCACGTTCGAGGGAACGGTTTCACCCGTTCGACGCCGCAGATGCCTGCGCAGGTGCTAGGGCCGCACACCCTTGAGGTACGGGAGCAGCTCGTTCTTCCACGCCTCGCGGAATGCGGGCAGCAGGTCAAGCCCTTCGACGTCGTCGAGCGGGACCCACACGACCTCGAGGCTCTCCGCGTCGGTCGCCGCCGGCTCGAACACGCTCAGCGCCTCGCCGAGCACGGTGGTGTAGGTCCAGTTGCCGTGGTCGAGCAGCACCTTGGAGTCCAGCACCCGGACCGCGACGGCCTGGACGCCGGCCTCCTCGGCAGCCTCGCGCAGAGCGCCGTCCTGCGCGGACTCACCCGGGGCCAGCGCCCCGCCGGGAAACCCCCAGGTCCCGCCCTGGTCGCTCCACAGGGCCCGGTGCTGGAGCACGACGGCGTCCAGCTCGCCGTCGTGCGCGCGGCGGGCGAGCAGCAGGCCGGCCGCGCCGTGCAGGCCCCAGTGCCGGTGGCCCTGGTGGCACTCGACCCAGCCGTCGCCCGGGTGCCGGTGGTGGTGGCGGCCCGGGTCGTCCGGGGTGCCGGCCTCGGGCGGCACCGAAGAACCCGTCAGCCGACGATGTCGCAGATCACGCCGCCGGCGCCGACGCTCGCGCCCACTCCGGCGGCGAGGCCGGTGACGGTTCCGGCGCGATGTGCGAGCAGCGGTTGTTCCATCTTCATTGCCTCGAGCACCACGACGAGGTCGCCCTCGACGACCTGCGCGCCGTCGGCGACGGCGACCTTGACGATGGTGCCCTGCATGGGCGAGCAGAGCATCGTGCCCGACGCCTGGGAGGCGGACTTGGTGGGCGCGCGGCGCACCGGCCGCCGGGCCCCGGCGCCGTTGCCGCGGCCGCGCCCGAGGGACAGGCCCGCCGGGATCACGACCTCCAGGCGCTTGCCGCCGACCTCGACGACGACGCGCTCGGTCAGTGCGGGCTCCTCGTCCTGCGACTCCGGGTCGGACTCGGTGGCCGAGGTGAGCGTCGGGAGCCGGTGGGCGAACTCGGTCTCGATCCAGCGGGTGTGCACCGTGAATGGCGCCGTGGGGTCGGCCGGCACGAACGCGGGCTCCTCGAGCACCGCGCGGTGGAACGGCACGACGGTGGGTACACCGGCGATCTGGAGCTCGGCGAGCGCGCGGCGGGCGCGCTGGATCGCCTGCGTGCGGGTCGTGCCGGTGACGATGAGCTTGCCGAGCATCGAGTCGAACGAGCCCGAGATGCTGTCGCCCTCGATGACGCCGAAGTCCACCCGAACCCCCGGACCGGTGGGCAGCCGCAGCGTGCTGATCCGGCCCTGGCGCGGCAGGAAGTTCGCGGCCGGGTCCTCGCCGTTGATCCGGAACTCGATCGAGTGCCCGCGGGTGGCGACCGAGTCGTAGCCGAGGGGCTCCCCGGCGGCGAGCCGGAACTGCTCGCGGACCAGGTCGATCCCCGAGACCTCCTCGGTCACCGGGTGCTCGACCTGCAGGCGGGTGTTCACCTCGAGGAACGACACGGTGCCGTCGAGGCCGACCAGGAACTCGCAGGTGCCGGCGCCGACGTAGCCGGCCTCGCGCAGGATCGCCACGGACGAGGTGAGCAGCGCCTCGTTCTGGGCGTCGGTGAGGAACGGCGCGGGGGCCTCCTCCACGAGCTTCTGGTGGCGGCGCTGCAGCGAGCAGTCGCGGGTCGAGACCACCACGACGGCCCCGAACTGGTCCGCGAGGCACTGCGTCTCGACGTGCCGCGGGTTCTCCAGGTAGCGCTCGACGAAGCACTCACCGCGGCCGAACGCGGCGGTGGCCTCGCGCACGGCCGACTCGAACATCTCGTCGATCTCGTCCACGGTGCGGGCGACCTTCAGGCCGCGGCCGCCACCGCCGAAGGCGGCCTTGATGGCGATCGGCATGCCGTGCTCGGCGGCGAACGCGTGGATCTCGGCGGTGCCCTCGACGGGGCCCGGGGTGCCCGCGACGAGCGGCGCACCCGCCTTCTGGGCGATGTGCCGCGCGCTGACCTTGTCCCCGAGCGACTCGATGGCCGACGGCGGCGGCCCGATCCAGGTGAGGCCGGCGGCGATCACCGCGGCGGCGAACGCGGCGTTCTCCGCGAGGAAGCCGTAGCCGGGGTGCACCGCATCGGCGCCGGACCGGCGGGCGACGTCGAGCAGTTTGGCCATGTCCAGGTAGGTCTCCGCGGCACGCATCCCGCCGAGCGCGAACGCTTCGTCGGCGAGGCGGACATGCTGGGACTCGCGGTCGGAGTCGGCATACACCGCCACCGAGCCGAGGCCCGCGTCTCGACAGGCCCGGATGATCCGGACGGCGATCTCGCCGCGGTTGGCGACAAGGACCTTCGTAATGGCGGGCACGGCTCACCGTAACGCGCCCACGTCCCTGCGGTTCACCCTCGCCCGCGCGGCGAGACAAGACTGGGGATCCACGCAAGGTTTCGCAGGGCTTTTGGAGGAAACCTACAAGGACAGCGGTCCTTGATGCCCTCGCGCGGACCTTCGGTGTGCTCAGTGCACAACGGTCGTCGTCGGGCGCCACAGGTCGGGGATGGTCACGGCGAGCTCCGAGAGCAGCTCGCGCAGCAGCGGGAGGCTGAGCCCGACGACGCCGTGGTAGTCGCCCTCGACGCCCGTGACGAACGCTCCGCCGAGCCCGTCGACCGTGAACGCACCCGCGACCGCGAGCGGCTCACCGGTTGCGACGTACGCATCGATCTCGGCGTCGGACAGGTCCGCGAAGTGCACCACGGTCGACGACGTGGCCCCGAGGGTCCCGCCGGTCCCGCCCGCGGCCGGGTCGCGGTCGTCGATCAGCCAGTGCCCGGTGTGCAGCGTCGCCGAGCGACCACGCATGTTCCGCCAGCGCGCGGTGGCGTCGGCGGCGTCGGTCGGCTTGCCGAGGATCTCCCCGTCGAGCTCGAGCATCGAGTCGCAGCCGAGCACGATGAGGTCGGTGTCGCCGGGCTCTCCGGTGTCGTCGCCGTCGGGGGTATCGCCGTCGTCGGCCGCGTCGCCGCTGTCGGCCGCGTCGTCGTCGTCGGGCGAGGCGCGGTGCTCGGTGACCCACTGCGCCTTGGCCTGCGCGAGGACGAGCACGGCGTCGGCGGGATCGAGAGTGCCGAACCGCTCGGCGGCGGCCGCGAGCACGGCGTCCTCATCGACCCCGGACACCTCCACCAGGGCATCGATACCCGCTGCGGCGAGGGTGGAACGTCGGGCGGGGGAGGCGGAGGCCAGCAGGAGTCGGGTCACGGCGGGTGAGCGTACGCGAGCCCAACCCAAAAGCCCCAGAACCTCCACCCTCGAGCCCCCCAAAACCGCTATGTCCACCCCCCAAAAACCCTAATGTCCGAGCGTTAACGTCCTATAGGACGTTAACGCTCGGACATCACGGGTTAGGTGGCTGGGTTAGGTGGCGGGTTGTGGTGACGGGGTTGGGGTGGCGGGGTGGGTGCGCGGGGGTGCGGCGGGCTGGATCGTTTCGCCGCCGACGGCGCCCGGTGCCATTTAGGCTGAGCACCGACCAGCGGCGCGGGGCCGCGGGCGGGCAAGGGAAGAGGGCATGGTGACCCAGGTGACGCAGGAGAGTGGGAGCAGGCTGCACAGGCTGCGCCATTCCGACCGCTGGATCTTCTCCACGATGCTGTTCTCGGCGTGCCTGAGCCTGCTCGCCTCGTTCGTGCTCTCGGTCGACGCGATCACGCTCGCGAAGGACCCCTCCGCAGCCCTCACCTGCGACATCAATACGGTGATCAGCTGCGGGAAGGTCGGGCTGACCTGGCAGGCGAGCCTGCTCGGCTTCCCGAACGCGTTCCTCGGGCTGATCGCCGAGTCGGTCGTGATCACGGTCGCCGTCGCGAGCCTCGGCGGGGTCCGCTTCCCGCGCTGGTTCATGCTCTCCGCGCAGGTCGTCTACACGTGCGGGCTGATCTTCGCCTACTGGCTGTTCTCGCAGTCGATGCTCGTGATCAATGCGCTGTGCCCGTGGTGCCTGCTCATCACGCTCTCCACCACGCTGGTGTTCTGGAGCCTGACGCACTTCAACCTGCGCGAGGGCAACCTGCTGCTGCCCGCCGCCCTCGAGCGCAAGGCGCTGGAGATCGTCAAGAGCGACAGCGACGTCTACATCGTCGCCGCCTGGCTGGTCCTGCTGATCGCCCTCATCCTCCTGAAGTACGGCGCCGCAGTCTTCGGCTGACCCCCCGCCGCACGGCCCCTCGCCGAACTCGGAGGCTTGCGTCGAACTCGGACACTGCAGTGTCCGAGTTCGGCAGAAACCTCCGAGTTCGGCGGTGTGGCGAACCCGCGCTTGCTGACGCGCGCTGACGACCCGCTGCCCGGCCTGCTGCTCGACGTCAGTGCAGCGCTCTGTGCA
>NZ_DATCNW010000309.1:0-2181 GCF_036565025.1 Pengzhenrongella sp. | reverse complement strand
TCGCCCGAAGCGCGCGCGACCGCCACCGACATCCTGCGGCTACGGGGCGTCGAGATCTTCCGCGGTCCGGTGCCGACGCCGAGCCCGACCCCGTCGCGCTCGCCGGGGGCGGTCGTGACCCCCGTGCCCCTCCCGACCGGCGGGCTCGGCACCCTCGTGACCATCGACGATGCCAGGGCGCGGGCGGGATACCCGGTGCTCGCTCCGGTCGACCCGCTGCTCGGCGCGCCCGACGAGGTCTACCTGCGCGCGGTCACCGGCTCGACCGCGGTATCGCTCGTCTACAAAACGCGAGACGGCATCCCGACGTCGTCGCAAGCCGGGGTGGCCGCGATCGTCACTGAGTTCGGTGGTGGGTCCGTCGACGAGCAATTCTTCGGCAAGGTCCTGGATCAGAGCACGACGCTCGAGAAGGTCACCGTGAACGGGCAGCCCGGGTTCTGGATCCAGGGCACGCCGCACTTCTTCTTCTATCGGGTCGCCGGCACGTCCGGGTCGGTCGAGCAGGAGACCCTGCGGCTCGCCGGGAACACCCTGATCTGGACCCAGGGGACCCTGCTCCTGCGGCTCGAGGCCCAGGTGGACAAGGCGACCGCCCTCCGGATCGCGGCCTCGTTCCGCTAGCGCCCGCGGCGGACCCGGCCGTAGGTCGGGGTGATAGGGAACCGAAGTCGCCGTCCCATTGTAGGGAGGACATGCGCCGGCTTTCCGTGCTCCTCGCGGTCGTCCTGCTCGCTGCGTGCGGCTCGCTCAAGGAACAGACGTCCCAGGTCGCGAGCCAGCCCGCCCACGAGCTCCTCTTCGTCGCGATGGCCACCGGCATGACGGTGGTCGACGCCTCGACGGACGCGGTGGTTGCCACCTTGCCGGTCGGCACCCTCCTGCCGGACCGGTCGCGCTACTGGACCGTCGACAGCGGCGAGCGCACGACCGTGCGGGGCATCGATCCCGCCACCGGGATCGATCAGAGCTCCTTCGTCCTGGACGGCCGGTGGTCGGTCCCCGCCGCGTACGGCCCGGCGCCGAGCGGCCTCTCCGCCAACGGCAAGTGGATGGTCCTCGTGGCGCCGCCCGTCGCGGTGACTGGCAGCGGCATGCTGAACCGCTTCGCGGTGATCGATCTCGCGAAGCAGAAGATCGAGCAGATCGTGACCGCGAACGGCGACCTCGGATTCGACGCCGTGAGCGACGACGGCCGCAACCTGTACCTCGTCGAGCACCTTGTCCCTGCTCCGCATTACGCGGTGCGCGTCGCAAGCTTCACCGGCACGGGTCTGTTGGGCGGCGTCATCGGGCAGATCAAGACCGCGGAGCCCGAGGTCATGAACGGCCTGTACCACGCGTCGGTCGCGGTCGGCGCCGACTGGTTCCTCAGCCTGTACTCGAACCCGGGGCGCGGGCCGTTCATCCACGCGCTCAACACGACCCAGCTATTCGCGCAGTGCATCCTCAATCTGCCCGACGTGCCGGTCGCCCTGCGCCCGGCGTGGTCGATGCTGCTGGACCCGAAGCACCAGAAACTCTTCGCGGTGAACGGCGCTGGTGGCGTGGTGAGCGAGGTCAACACCTCCGCCCTCCTGGTGACCCGCTCGAGCATCGATCTCGCGCCGGCCGCGGCGTCCCTCACGACCGCGCCCATGCATCCGGCGGCACTGACGGCGGACGGGACGCGGATCTATGCCGCAGCCGAGCACGGCGTCATCGTGATCTACACCGCCGATCTGTCCGTGCGATCGCGCTACCTGAGCGATCGGCTGGTCGACTCCGTCGCCGTGAGCGAGGACGGCCAGCGGCTGTACATCGCTTCCGGCGGGAGCATCACCAAGATCGAGGCAGCGACGGGCAAGCCGCTCGGGACGATCGGCTCGGCCTCGCACGCGCTCGGCATCCTGGCGATCGGGGGCCGCTGAGCCGCGGACCGTCGGGTGGCGATCGCGTCGCAGCTCATGTCGTCGCGCGGGCGATCAGGGTCCAGCTCGCACGGTCGGTCGCCCGCCCGCACCCGCTGCTGACGGGGTCGAAGGGCTCTCACCCGAATGGGGTAATCCATCTAGCGAATTGACCCTCCGTCGACACTGAACACATGACTCCGCTGGATGGTGTGGTCGCGACCCCGACGCAGTCGGAAGCGAGTGACCGGCGCGCGGATCTCGAGCAGCTGAAGGCGGGCGCCGCCCTCCT
>NZ_DATCNW010000308.1:0-5428 GCF_036565025.1 Pengzhenrongella sp. | reverse complement strand
CCCCTGCCCCTGCCCCCGCCGACAGCGCCAGACCCGGCCCTGACCGTGCCGTCACCATGGCCGGCAAGCATCGACCTCGGCCCGCTTCAGGACCACTTCGCGCACACGGTGCGTGATCGCCTCGCCGAGGGTTGGTGGGTTCGCAACCCCGACGTCATCCGCAAGATCATGAACAATTTCGGACGACTACCCATGTTCTGGGATTCGCACAGCGGCCAGTGCGGTGAGTTCGCCGACCTCGGCGAGGAATGGGTCAAGGACTACGTCACCGCGAACCATCCCGGCTCGAAGATCGATCAGGTCGTCTACCAGTACCCGACGGGCCACTACGACGGGACGGGCGGCGGCGTCGCCGAACTCGTCGACTCCGTCATGCCGAACCATGCCGCGACCCGCATCATCCTGCCCGACGGCCAACGCGTGATCGCCGACTTCTGGGACTACTTGGGTCCGTCCCAGGGCGAACCACCCCGTCTCGTCCCTGAAGGTGAATGGGCCGAGAAATGGGGCAGGCACATCTACGGAAACCTGCGCCGCTCCGCCGACGAGGACCTCTTCACCCAATTCGTCGACCGCTTCGGCGAGCGGGACGGCCTTGCGCACCTGCGAACAATGATGCATACCAAGGGACGCGGCGAAACCTTCGAGCTCCTCCTGCGATCGTGGCAGCGCAACCCGTGGTAGCAGACGCGCAACGCGCCATCGAGCGCCGCGCCACCGACATCCGGACCCGCGTCCTGGCCGGCTCCCTCGCTCCGGGCGACGCGACCGGCGACTTCGAGGACTGGGTCCTCGACCTCGACGGCTACCGCCTGCTCCTGCACCCGCCAACCGGACAATGGCTCGGGTACGACCGGGTTCACAACACCTGGGAACCCACCGGGATCGGCTCCGGGGAAGCGACGTTCACGATCATCGATGGGCGCCTCGCCGCCGATCGCTCCGGGCCGATCGCGGTGCCGACCGCCGCGCCGGCGCAGGCGTCGGCACCGGTGACCGCACGACGACGTCGCCGCCGCAGGCCAGTGCGTACCCGGTGGCGGATCTTGTCGCGGCTCTCCCTCGTCATCGGACTCATCTCGACTGGCCTCGGCATCTTCCAGCTTGTGACGCACGAGCACGGGACGTCCCCGACAGGTCCGACGGCGGCAAGCCCGGTCGCGGTGTCGTCCGTGGCGTGCGCAGGCGACGGCTGGGCATTGAAGAGCCCCGCCGGCTGGACGGACGCCGGCGCTGGGGGCCCGTGCCGGACGTTCACACCCGGCCCCGAATCGGATGTCACGCTCCCGGACGCGGTCGCCATCCACGCCCGCCCGCTGGACGGCGACGACCAGTACCGCCTCGAGAAGCTGAGAGCGGGACATGACATCATCGAGAGCGCCCAGAAGACCGTCGGCGGCTTCCCCGCCCTGCGGATCGTGTACCCCGATGACCGGCCGGGCACCGCCGACACCGTCGAGTACGTGATCTACCGGCCGGACTCGGTGTTCTCGCTGCAAGCCGTCGGCGTGTACCCGTTCGACCTCGACACCGTCGGGGCCACCCTCGACGCGATGGCCGAATCACTACGGTTCTAAGCCGCGGCGGACCCGCTCGCACGTGCGCGTGTTTGTGATTTTCGTCGCACAGGCGCACTCTGGTAGCGCGGCCAGGCACACTCGACGCCCCCGCGGGTTCAGAACCGAGCTCCCTCACCAGCGCCCCAGTCGGCTGACGCGCACGCCAAGCGCAACCGTCGCCTCCTAGGACGACCAGAAGGACTCGACAATGAGCATTCGCGCGTGCCGCACGGCCTGCAGACCCCTCGCGGGTCTCCGCCTGCACCGGGCCACCTCATGAGCCGCGACCTCGAGCTGACCGTGCTCGTCTACTTCGATCCGCTCGCCGGAGTCGTGATCAGCATCGGCGGGAACGTCGGCGCCGGCTGCGTCGCCGAGCTGTGCGAAGCCATCGAACGCTCCGTGACGCTCGCGCACCGGCGGGCACGCGTCGATCTGACCAGTGCCCTGGTGGCCGACGACGCGCTGGAGCAGCTGCGGCAGCTGTGCGGCCAGTTCGCCGAGTTCACCCCGCCGACCAGCCGGGAGCCCGAACCGAACTGGGCGTGATCGACGGGTCCGAGAAGGGCTCCTCGACGATCGCGTGTCCCGGTGGGTGGCTCCGGCCTCGACTACCGGGCGCGGCCGCGAGTCAGCGGGGCACTCCCGTGAGCAGGTCGGCGGCGAGCTGCCTGATCCGGCCCCGGATGTCGTCCACGGTGAGTCCTCGCACCTCGGCTAGGTGCCTGAACAGGTCGTTGTGCACCGTGGACATGATCACGTACGCGAGGAAGTCGGCGTCGCCGTCGGGGCGCGCCCGCGCGATGAGGTCGACCAGCCGAGCACGGATTTGAGCGCACGCGCCGCCCCACGGGGCACCGCCGACCTCCGCGTGCAACGCGTCGATCAGCGGGCGGTAGAACAGGTACTGCTCAAAGATCACGTCGACAAAGGCCAGCGCCTCCTCCACCGGGTCGGTGCCGTGGTCCAGCACCGCGCACGCAGCGCGGTCGATGGCCTGCTCGTACTGGTTCACGAGGGCGGTCAACAGGCCTAGGCGGCTGCCGAACCGGCGGAACACGGTGCCCTTTCCCACGTCGGCGAGGCGAGCCACCTCGTCTATCGAGACCGCCACCGCGCCGCTGTCCCGGACGAGACATTCCGCCGCGGCAAGGATCGCCCGGCGGTTCCGCGCAGCATCAGCGCGCTCCACAACGTCCACCTCGCGTGCTCCTTCACATCCGGACCTTCAGTCCTGTTACCTTAGCCGAGGACACAAGCGGACCGCCGGTCCGAATCGAACCTGAGGAGACGACATGGCAACCCTGGGCATCATCGGCAGTGGCCGGATCGGCACGGCAATCGCACGCCTGGCCGTCAACGCAGGAATCGACGTCGTCATGGCGAACTCCCGCGGACCGCAGACACTCGCCGACCTCGTGAGCGAGCTCGGCGAGCGGGCAACGGCCGGCACTCCGGAGCAAGCCGCCGCTGCCGGCGACCAGGTCGTGGTGACGATCCCGCTCGAGAACTTCCGGGCCCTGCCCGCGGAGTCGCTGGCCGGCAAGGTCGTCCTGGACACCATGAACTACTACCCCCATCGCGACGGTCGGATCCCGGCGCTGGACTCGGAGCAGCTCACCACCAGTGAGATGGTCCAGGAACACCTGTCCGGGGCCAGGACCGTCAAGGTGTTCAACAACATCTTCTGGAGCCACATCCCCGAGGTCGCCCGGCCCGCCGGCGCCCCCGACCGCAGCGCGCTGCCGATTGCCGGCAACGACGCGCAGGCGAAGGTCGAGGCAGCCGCCCTGATCAGCGCCCTGGGGTTCGAGACCGTCGACGTCGGGGCACTCGCCGACGCGTGGCGCTTCGAGCCGGAGACCCGCGCCTACGTCCGGCCCTACGCCGCCGACCGCACCGCCTCGATGGCTCAGATTCGGGACGGCGCGCCCGCGGGCCCGCTGTCCGCCGCCGACCTGCGATCCCTTCTGAACCGGGCGGAACGCGTGCGCGTCGCCGACCGGACCTTCTAGCAGCCGCCACGCCCTATTCCCCGACACCCAGTTTCAAGGAGACTCCACCCATGACGTTCTTTGCCGTCACCTACGTACACCCGGATGCCGAGGGATGGGCCGAGCACCTCACCGCCCACCTGGAGTACCTGCAAGAACTCGTCCTGCAGGGCACGGTGCGAGCCTCGGGAGGTCTTGTCGGCACTCCGACGAAGTCCGCGCTCCTGATCATGTCCGCGGCGAACCGCGAGGATCTCCTGGCGGTGATCGCGAAGGACCCGTTCCAGATCCATGGACTGGTCAGCGACATGAGCGTGAACGAGTGGGATCCGATCTTCGGCACGTACCACGACGAGTCCAGCCGGGCCTTTCCCGAGTTCACGCAATAGTCGGCCCGGTCGCTGGCTGCGCTCAGCGCCGCACCGCCGTCCACCCGGTCGCGGCGAACGCCTCGGGATGGCGCTCGCCATCGAGCAGGACGGACCCCCCACCGGTCACCCTCACCCCGTCGACGACCACGCCGCGCCCGAGGTTCGTCGCGTCCGTCGCGAACCGCCACCGCACCAGCAGCTGACCCGCGGCGCCGTCGGCCCGACCGAGATCGGCGGCGGCTCGCCACCAGGTGCGGTGGCCGCTGCCCGCGATCGTGCCGTCGCGGGGCACGACGCCGCCGCGGTCCCGGGTCGTGAACGGCACGGGCTGCCACGTCGTGCCGCCGTCCGACGAGGCCTCGAGCGCCAGCACGTCCGTGGCCTCGGTGTCGACGAACAGGTCGAAGCTCAACCGCCCGCCCGAGGCCGGCAGCTCGACCGGAGCCTGCAACACCGACGTCGTCGCGTCGAGCGAGGGGGTCGCCCACGCGGTCGGGCCGTGCCGCGGCAGCACCGCGAGCGACAGGGCCAGCCCCTGCGCCACCGCGCGCCGGACCGGGTTGACCGATCCCCAGTTGCGTGAGGGGTGCACGCGGTTGCTCAGCAGGATCGCGAACGACCTCGAGGTGAGGTCGAGCACCAGGGACGTCCCGGTGTACCCGGTGTGGCCCGCGGTGCGCGGCCCCGACAGCCCGCCCATGTACCAGCGCTGGTTGAGCTCGAGGCCGACCCCGTGGTCGTTGCCCGCAAATGCAGCGTTCTGGTTGGTCGTCATCGCCTCGACCGAGCCCTCGGACAGGATCCGGTGGCCGCGGTAGGAGCCACCGTTGAGCAGGGTCTGGGCCAGCACTGACATGTCGGCCGCCGTCGAGAAGACCCCGGCGTGGCCGGCGACCCCGCCCAGGGACCAGGCGTTCTCGTCGTGCACCTGCCCGCGCACCATGCCGCGCGCCGGGACGGCCTGGAACTCGGTGGCCGCGGCGCGGTCGAGCTGGCTGCCGGTCGGGTTGTAGCCGGTGTCGACCATGGCGAGCGGGGTCGTGATGCCGTCGGCGACCAGCCGATCCAGCGAGCGTCCGGAGACCCGCTCGGCGACGACGCCGATCGTGATCATCCCGATGTCGCTGTACAGGTACTGGGTCCCCGGTGCCGAGACCGGCTTCGCGGTCAGCGCCGCCTGGATGCGGGACGCCCGATCGGGATAGGCGCTGTACAGCGGCAGCCACGCGGGCAGGCCGCCCGTGTGGGTGAGCAGCTGCCGCACGGTCACGCCCTCCTTGCCGTTGGCGGCGAACTCGGGGACGTAGGTGGCGACCGGCGCGTCGAGGTCGACCCGGCCGGCCTCGACCTGCTGCATCAACACGATCGAGGTGAACAGCTTCGAGACCGATGCCATGTCGTAGACGGTGTCCCGCGCCGTCGGCACCCACTCGTCCTTGGGCAGCTCGGTGCCCGCGCCGTCCGCGTACCGGACCGCCCAGCCGGTGGCCTGGCGGGCCACGAC
>NZ_DATCNW010000307.1:0-15647 GCF_036565025.1 Pengzhenrongella sp. | reverse complement strand
GTTCTTCAACGCGGTCCTGTACATCAACGACAACGCCAAATGGCCGCTGCAGCTCGTGCTGCGCTCCTACGTCCTGCAGGGCGTGAGCCTGCCCGGCGGCGGCACCGGGACCGCCGACGTCGTCAAGGGCGCCGTCACCGGACTGCCGCTGCAGATGGCCGTCATGGTCCTCGCCATCGTCCCGATCCTGCTCGTCTACCCCTTCGTCCAACGCCACTTCACCAAGGGCGTCATCTTCGGCGCAGTCAAGGGCTGACCCACCGCGGCGCCATTCCCCCTGTCTGCCGTCATCAGTAGATGTCGCGACAACCTCGCCGTTCGTCCAAAAACTTGGATGCACGTGACTATCTTCGATCCTCGCTACGTCCCTCTTTAGATCGCATGAGCGCGCCTCGATGTACATGTCCAAGAATTGGATGACCAGCGTCTGTGGATTGCCCCACGGAATCAGAAGATGGTGCCGTGCGGGCGAGTGAGTTATGTAATCCAAACATGAGCCGCACAAACCGACAATCATCGGACGCGGACCCTATTGAGGAGTTTCAGATCTATGTCACCAACGAGTATGCATAGCCGCAGATCGAGGCTGTTCGTCGGGTTCGCCGCCGCCATCACCGCCGCGGCGGGGCTCCTCGTCCCGTCCGCGGGGCAGGCGGTGGCCGCACCCGCTCCGGCGCGGGTCGCGCCCGCCTCCACGTCGAGCGCTGCCTGTCCCTGGGTCGGGTCGACGGCGCCGGTCGCCCAGCGCACCGCGCAGGTGGTCAGCAAGATGACCCTCGACGAGAAGATCACGATGGTCCACGGGGCCACGTACACGCCGTACACCGGCTACATCCCGGGCGACAAGCGGCTGTGCATCCCGGCGCTGAAGATGCAGGACGGCCCGGCCGGTGTGCGACTCGCCGGGACGACGCAACTGCCGTCCGGCACCGCGGTCGCGGCCTCGTTCGACCCGTCGGTCGCGAAGTCTTTCGGCAGCCTCATCGGCGCGGAGGACAAGACCAAGGGCGTCGATGTCGACCTCGGTCCGACGATCAACGTCGTGCGTGACCCGCGGTGGGGCCGGGCCTTCGAGAGCTTCGGGGAGGACCCCTACCTCGCCGGGCAGATCGGCGCGGCTGATGTCCAGGGCATCCAGGACCAGGGCGTGATGGCCCAGGTCAAGCACCTGGCCGTGTACAACCAGGAGGCCAACCGCAACACCGAGTCGGACAACGCGATCGTCAGCGACCGGGCCGTGCACGAGATCTACACGAGCGCCTTCGACACCGTGGTCAGCAAGTCCAACCCGGCATCGGCCATGTGCTCGTACTCCGCAGTCAATGGAGCGTTCGCTTGCGAGAACACCTACCTCGACAACATCATGAAGAACGAGTTCGGCTTCAAGGGTTTCATCGTCTCCGACTGGGGCGGCACGCATAGCACGGTGGCCTCGGCCAACGCGGGCCTGGACGTGGAGATGCCAGACGGCACCTACTTCGGCCCTGCGCTGAAGGCAGCCGTGCAGGCCGGCCAGGTCGCTCAGAGCCGGGTCGACGACATGGTCAGCCGGATCCTGGCTCAAGAGTTCCGGTTCGGCCTCTTCGAGCACCCCTCGCCCGACACCGCGGACGCGACGGCGTCCACCCCTGCGCACGTGGCGACCGCGCTCAGCACGGCAGAGCAGGGCACCGTCTTGCTGAAGAACGCCAACAAGGTGCTGCCGTTGAGCAGCTCCACGACCCACTCGATCGCGGTGATCGGTGACGGGGCCGGCATCGACACATTGACCAATGGCGGCGGCAGCGCACAGATCAACGGAACCGGAATCATCACGCCCTATCAGGGGATCAAGGCACGGGCCGGCTCGAGCGCGACGGTGACCTACTCCCAGGGCAACGTGGGTGGTCCGACGGGCTACCCGATCGACAGCACCTACTTCACGCCGCCCTCGGGTACCGGGCACGGGCTGCAGGGTGACTACTACGCGGACACCACCAAGGACACCCCGCTGACCGGCACGCCGACGGCGTCCCGGATCGACCAGCAGGTCAAGTTCGCCTGGAACGGCGCGGCGCCCGCGCCCGGGGTGGCCGGCGCGAACTTCTCCACGAAGTGGACCGGCACGCTCACCCCGCCGGTCAGTGGCACGTACACCTTCGGGCTCGGTAGTGACGACGGCAGCCGGTTGCTCATCAACGGCCAAGCGGTGGTCGACAACTGGAACTACCAGCAGTACACCACCAAGACCGGACAGGTGACGTTGACGGCCGGGCAGCCGGTCCAGATCGAGGCCGACTTCTTCCAGGGCACCGGGGACGCGTCGGTGAATCTCGGTTGGCTGCTGCCGAACCAGGACCTGGCCGGCGACGCCGCTGCGGCCGCGGCGAAGGCCGACGTCGCAGTCGTGTACGCCAACCTCAACGAGTCCGAGGGCAGCGACCTGTCCAACATCGACCTGCCGGCCGATCAGAACGCGCTCATCGAGAAGGTCGCCGCGGCAAACCCGAACACCATCGTCGTGCTCAACACCGGCTCGGCGGTGACGATGCCGTGGCTCGACAAGGTCGCCGGGGTCTTTGAGGCCTGGTACCCAGGCCAGCAGGCCGGCAACGCCATCGCGGCGCTGCTGTACGGGGACGTGAATCCGTCCGGAAAGCTGCCGGTCACGTTCCCGAAGTCACTGGGCCAGGTACCGGCCGCCACGGATGCTCAGTGGCCCGGGACCAACGGCACCGTGCAGTACTCCGAGGGCATCAACGTGGGATACCGCCACTACGACGCGAAGAACCTGACGCCGCTGTACCCCTTCGGCTACGGGTTGTCCTACACCAACTTCGCGTTCAGCAACGTGCGCGTCAGCCAGACGAGCCTGTCCGAGAACGGCCACCTGAGCGTCACTGCTGACGTCACGAACACCGGCCAGCGCGCCGGCGCCGACGTGGCCCAGCTCTACCTGTCTGACCCGGCCTCGACCGCTGAGCCGCCCAAGCAGCTCAAGGGCTTCCAGAAGGTCTATCTGCAGCCCGGGCAGACCCGGAAGGTGACATTCACGATCTCCGCGAAGGACGCCTCCTACTGGAGCGGGGCGCACAAGTGGAGCCTCGGTGCGGGCACCTACCGGGTGCTGGTTGGCGACTCGTCGCGCTCGGTGCCGCTGGCCGGCACGTTCGAGGTGACGCACACCAGCGGGCCCGAGAGCACCACGGTGTCGGCCCCGTCGGTCGTCAAGCCAGCTACCACGGTGACGGTTCGGACCGCCTTTGCCAACGGCGCCACGCAGCCGGTGCGGCACGCGGTCACCGCGCTGACCCTGCCCGCTGGCTGGAGCGCCACGGCGACCTCGGCGAGCACCTTCGATACCGTGGCCCCCGGGCAAAGCGTGGGCACCAGTTGGCAGGTCACGGTGCCGGCTTCGGCGACCGGAGGCAAGGCCACCCTCTTGGCCACGACGCTGTACCAGGGCGAGGACGCGCATCCGTCGACGGATTCGACGACGACGCAGGTCGCTTACGCCGGACTGTCGGACGCGTTCAACGGGATCGGCATCACCGACGATGCCAACCCGAGCGTCGGCAACCTCGATGGGGCGGGCAACAGCATCTCGTTCCAGGGGCTGGCTGCGGCAGGTGTCACGCCCGGGTCGACACTGACCAGCGGCGGGGCCAACTTCACCTGGCCGAACGTGCCCGCGGGGACGAACGACATGGTGACCACCGCCAGCCAGATCGTCGCAATGAGTGGGTCCGGCACGTCGCTCTCGGTTCTCGGCACCGCCAACAACGGTGACGCGACCGGCACGATCACCGTGACCTACACCGATGGCACGACATCGGATGCATCGTTGAGCTACGCGGACTGGTACGGGGCGCACCCGCTGACGGGCACGACGCTGGCGGTCAGCACGCACTGGAACAAGCGATCCGCCGACGTAGGGGGTGACCCCAACCAGATTGTCGGTGTGTATGCGGCGAACCTGCCGATCACGGCGGGCAAGCAGATCTCCTACCTGACCCTGCCGACGAACGGTCGAATGCATATCTTCGACATCGTGACGCAGTAGGGCTCGGAGTAGATCCATCCGGCGCCGTGCCGCCATGCCCCAGGGCGACACGGCGCCGGGATGGCTAGGGAACGACGCCAACCGCAGACTTCTCTGGATCATCCTGCGCGGAGGAGCGCCACGGTGTAGTACTGGCTGGCCGTGACCGAGGCCCAGTGGGTGTCGGTGCCTACCTGTCCCGGCGTGTGCCGGTCGGTGGTGGTGCCGTCGCCCAGCTGGCCGTCCACGTTCGCGCCCCAGGTCCACAAGGTGCCGTCGGTCTTGACCGCCGCCGCGTGGCCCTCGCCTGCTGCGATCGAGGCCCAGGTGGTGTTGGTGCCCACCTGGACCGGTGCGTGCCGGTCGGTGGTGGTGCCGTCCCCCAGCTGGCCGAACCCGTTGTAGCCCCAGGTCCACAGGGTGTGGTCGGTCTTGACCGCGACCGTGTCCGTGTCGCCGGGCGCGATCGAGGCCCAGTGGGTGTCGGTGCCTACCTGCCCCGGCGTGTGCCGGTCGGTGGTGGTGCCGTCACCCAGCTGGCCGTCCGCGTTCCAGCCCCAGGTCCACAGGGTGTGGTCGGTCTTCATCGCCACCGTGTACGTCTCGCCGGCCGTGGCCGAGGCCCATTGGGTGTCGGTACCCACCTGGACCGGCGTGGACCGGTCGGTGGTGCTGGCGTCACCCAGCTCGCCATTCCAGTTGTAACCCCAGGCCCACAGGGTGCCGTCGGTCTTCACCGCCACCGTGTGGGCATAGCCGGCCGTGACCGACGCCCAGTGGGTGTCGGTGCCCACCTGCACCGGCGTCAACCGGGTGACGGTGGTGCCATCACCGAGCTGGCCATTCATGTTGTCGCCCCAGGCCCACAGGGTGCCGTCGGTCTTCACCGCCACGGTATGGACACCGCCGGGTGCGACCGACGCCCAGTGCGTGTCGGTGCCCACCTGGACCGGCGTCGACCGGGTGATGGTGGTGCCGTCACCGAGCTGGCCATACCAGTTGCCACCCCAGGCCCACAGGGTGCCGTCGGTCTTGACCGCCACCGTGTGTCCGTAGCTGGTCCTGACCGACGCCCAGTGGGCATCGGTGCCCACGATCACCGGCGTCGGGCGGTTGGTGGTGGTGCCGTCGCCCAGCTGGCCGGCGCCGTTGTCGCCCCAGGCGTACGCGGTGTACACAACCACGACCGTGGTGGCTGATCCGGTGATGGTGGTGTTGACGGTGTCTTTCGCGACGATGGACTGTGGTCCCGCCGTGGGCAGGACCACACCGGTGAAGGTGTGGGCGCCCTTGTCGGTCGCCGTGAACGTGTAGCCGGCGGGCAGGACCGACGCTCCTGGGTCGCTGCTGGTGAAACCGATGGTGCCCCGGTAGGAGGTAGCGGTGTTCGCGTAGGTGTCCTTGGCGGTGACCTTCACGCTGAACGGGGTCCCCGCGGTGACCGTGGCTGGGGCCGTGACCGCGAGCGACACCGCGGATCGGGGGACCACGGTCTCGACCGGTTGCGTCTTGATCGGTACTGCGGCGACAGTCGTGTAGAAGGTGTAGCCCTGCGCCTTGCGCGGGGTGCTGCTGCTCTTGTACGTCAGGGTGAAGTAGGCCCCGGCCGGGCAGTTGACGACCGTGTTGATCTGGGTGCCCGGAGCGTCACCCGGGTAGGTGGTCCTGCTGGTCTTGGTGAACGCCGTCGTCGCCAGCGCCGCTGAGGTGCAGGTGCCTGGCTGGACCGTGACGTTCGTGCCCGCCGGAACCGGGCCGAACGCCGTCGCGGTGTCGCCCGAGGTGGGCACAAGCACCGCCACGGCCCCCGAGACCTTGCCCGTGCTCGGCGCGGTGTAGCGCAGCGTGAACGTCTTCCAGGAGCTGCCCGCCGCGATGGACGCCGGCGAGATCGTCATCGTCCCGGGGCCGTACACGACCCCCTGAGCCATCGGCGCGACGACGAGACCGAGGCAGCCGAGAACCAGCGCCACACACATGGGCACGAATCGTCGGCCACGCTCGGAGCGACCCGAAACGTCCACGGTCCTACGGCTCGTTCGGCTACCACGCACGGCGCGACCCCTTGGTCTCCCGGACTCCGGGGCGCCGACCAATGCGGTGCGCCACGCGACCTGTCGAACCGCAAGTTACCGAGGATCGACCCGCAATGACGCGAAACCATCACGTATGGGGTCAGAATCACCCATACGGTGCACGCGGTGCCGCCGGCCCGAGGCGGGACTGCACCACCTCAGGCTCCGATCAGGGTGAGCCAGCCCACCATGGCGAGCAACGTCACGGCGAGCACGGGCAGCGTCAGCACGATGCCGACGCGGAAGTAGGTCCCCCAGCTGATGTGCATGCCCTTGCGGTCCAGCACGTGCAGCCACAGCAGAGTGGCCAGGCTCCCGATCGGGGTGATCTTCGGGCCGAGGTCGGCCCCGATGACGGTCGCGTAGACCATCAGCTCGTGGGTGATCCCGGTCGTCTGGGCGGCGTCGATGCCGAGGGCCGCGACCAGCACCGTGGGCATGTTGTTCATGATCGAGGACATCCCCGCGACGAGCAGGCCCGTCCCGCCGGCCGTGGCGAGCGGTCCATGGCCGGCGAACGCGGTGAACACGTGACCGAAGGTGTGCGTCAGGCCCTGGTTCCGCAGGCCGTAGACCACCAGGTACATGCCGAGGCTGAAGAGCACGACCTGCCAGGGCGCCGAGCGCAGCACTGCACCCACGCGGATCGTTCCGCGCGGTCCGGAGTCCGCCGGTTCACGCGGGGCGGTCCCCCCGGCGCGCTCGCGGACGGCGACCGTCACGCTGGCGGTGCCGGGCTCGGTCCCGGACCCCAGGTCGAAGCGCGCGGCCGGGACGCCGTCCGCCGTCCGGAGTCCGGGTGCAGCGGTGCTCCCGGCGGTGCTCCCGGCGGTGCGGGCGAGCCGGAACGCCCAGGCCGGACGGCGGGCCGCGACCAGCACGATCGCCACCGCGCAGCCGGCCGCGACGGCGGAAATCGGGATACCGAGCGGGTCCGCGGCGAAGTAGCCCACGAGCAGGACGACCATCGCGATCCACCCGGCGCGGAAGGTCAGGCGGTCGGCGACGACGTCGGCCGGAGTCGCCAGATTCGCGACGTCGTAACGGGCGGGGATGGACTTGCGGAAGAACACCCGCAGGACGACCAGGGTCGCCGCGAGCGAGGCGAGGCTGACGGGGATCATCACCAGGGCGTACCGCGCGAACGTGAGGCCGAAGAAGTCCGCCGAGACGATGTTGACGAGGTTGGACACGACCAGTGGCAGGGACGTGGTGTCGGCGACGAAGCCGGTCGCGATGACGAACGCGAACGCGGCGCGGGGCGTGAACCTCAGGGTCAGCAGGATCGAGAAGACGATCGGGGTCAGGATCAGTGCGGCGCCGTCGTTGGCGAAGACCGACGCGATCGCCGCACCGAGCACGACGATGAGGTTGAACAGCGTCCGGCCGTTGCCCCGGCCCCAGCGCGCCACGTGCAGCGCGGCCCACTCGAAGGTGCCGGCCTCGTCGAGCACGAGCGAGATGAGGATGACCGCGACGAACGTCGCGGTGGCGTTCCACACCAGCCCCCACACCGCCGGTACGTCCGCGAGGTGCACAACGCCGGTCGCCAGTGCCGCGCCCGCGCCGCCCAGAGCGCTCCACCCGATGCCGAGCCCCCTCGGCTGCCAGATCACCAGGGTCAAGGTGGCCGCGAAGATGATCAGGGCAAGCAGCATGCAGGGCGCTCCAGGTGAGGTGAGATTGTCATCGGGTCATTCGATCCGCGCGCGAGGAGGCCGCGCGCCCGCTGGTGCGGGCGCGCGTCGGGTGCTGCGGCGGTCGGGCGGCCACGCGGTGAGCTGGTGCAGCCCGCCCGCTCCAACCGGAATCCGGGCGACCCAGGGGACGAGAGCCGGCGGTCGCGGACTTGAGCGAGCGATCTCGGCGAGCCAGCGGCCCTCCTGGGTCGCGCGGGCGCGCAGCACCGGATCCGTCGTCGAGGTCGCCGACAGCGCGCTGTTGACCACCCATGTGTAGGGCGTCAGACCTGCGCGTGCCAGGTCGGCCTGCAGGTCCTGAGCCTCGTGGACCGGAGTCGCCTCCGGCAGGGCGACCAGGAGGATGCGGGTGCGGGCGGGGTCGCTGAGGGACCCGAACAGCCGGGCGGCCGGGCTGCTCGCATCGTGGCCCGGTGAGCTGCTTGCCTGGCGGGCGAAGGACTGTGAGGACTCCAGCAGGAGCAGCGTGTGGCCCGTCGGCGCCGTGTCGATGACGACGAATCGGCCGTCCGCGTCGGCGATCGTGCGGGCGAACGCGTGGAAGACCGCGACCTCCTCGGTGCACGGGGACCGCAGGTCCTCGGCGAGCAGATCACGGGCGGCGGGATCGAGCTGCGCGCCGGCGGTATCCAGGACGTGCGCGGTGTAGCTCGCGGTCTCGGCGACCGGGTCGATCCGGGTGATCGTCAGGTTCGCGGGTGGGTCCGGCAGCACGTCGTCGACGTGCGCGGCGGGGTCCGTCGTCGTCAGGGAGACCGGCAGGCCACGTTCGGCGAGCGCGAGGGCGATCGCCGCCGCGATCGTCGTCTTGCCGACGCCGCCCTTGCCCATCGTCATCACGATGCTCGGCCCGGCCGAGGCGACGGCGTCGATCAGCTCGCGCAGGGCGGTCGTCGCGAGGTCGGGCAGCCCGGGCTCGTCGGCGGGCGGGAGCCAGGGCTCCGGGCGCAGGACGGCCCGCAGCCCACCGATGCCCATCGGGGCGCGGGGGAGCAGGGGGACGGTGTCGACGGACTGCGCGTGGCCCCACGTCGTCGGCAGGTCGGCCAGGGCTTCGTTCTCGCGGTCTTGGCGCGCGGTCGCGAAGTCGTCGTCGGCGTCGTACGCGGTGAAGACTCCGTTGACGATCAGCCGCTGGTGGGACATCGCGAGCTCGCCGAGCTCGCGTGACGCGCGCTCCGCCTCGGCAAGGGCGGACGGCTCCGGCCGGGTGACCAGCACCATCGTGGTCAGGTCCGGGTCGCGCAGGGTCGCGAGGCTGTCGGCGTAGGACTCCTGCGCCTGACCCAGCGCGGATACGGGTCCGACGCACGTGACACCGGCGGTGTTCGTCTCGAGGAACCCGGTCCACGCGGCGGGCAGGGCGAGCAGGCGCAGCGTGTGGCCGGTGGGTGCGGTGTCGAACACGATGTGGTCGTACGCCGTCGCGATCTGCGGGTCGGTGAGCAGCGCGACGAACTCGTTGAACGCGGCGACCTCGACCGTGCAGGACCCGGACAGCTCCTCCTCGATCGACGACACCGCCGCCGCCGGCAGGACGGCCCGGTAGGGGCCGACGACGCGCTCGCGGTACTCCGCGGCCGCGGCGGCCGGATCGATGTTCACGACGTCGAGCCCGGTCACGCCCGGCACGGGCACCGGCGCGGAGCCGGAGACGTCGCCCATGGCGAACACCTCGACCAGGTTGCTGGCCGGATCGGTGGAGACGATCAGCACCCGGCGGCCGGCGTCGGCCAGCGCGATCGCCGTCGCGGCCGCGCACGACGTCTTGCCCACGCCGCCTTTGCCCGTGAAGAACAGGTAGCGGGTCGGGTCCGTGAGGACCCCGGCCAGCACCCGGCCGGGCGCGGCGTGCAGTGCGGTGGCGAGCGAGGTGTCGGACATGCTCAGCAGGCGCCCGAACCGCCGCAGCAACCGCCGGCCATCGGCAGCAGCGACGGCGTTCGGTCGGGAACGCCCGCTGGGCTCAGCCCGACCCAGGCAGCGATCTGCGCGCGTGCGGGGTAGGCGCCGGTGGACCTGAGCACGCCGTCGACGACGATCGCCGGCAGCGCAGCGGGGCCGCTCGCCTCGAGAGCCACCCGGACGGACGCGTTGGCGACGAACTTGCCGGGCTCCTGCGAGAGGGTCGCCCGCTCGACGGCGACGCCCTGGCTCGCTAGCCACGCGAGGTCGGCCGCGAACGTCGACAGGGTCGGGTCCACCTCCGTGCCGCACACCCCGGTCGAGCAGCACATCGCCGGGTCGAAGATCTCTACGGTCGCCACGGACTGCCCCTTAAATCGATGCTCATCGATGCCTTACTTCACGGTAGCACCACGTCGAGGAGTGCCGGCGCCGTACCGGCAGTCAGCGGGCTCGGGTGGAGAGGGCGTCCGCGACGGTGTCGAGGACGTCGGGGACGAGCCGGTAGTAGGACCACACGCCGCGCTTCTCGCGCGTGAGCAGCCCCGCGTCGACGAGGACCTTGAGGTGGTGGGAGACGGTCGACTGGCTCAGGCCGACGGGCGCGGTGAGGTCGCACACGCACGCCTCGCCGTCCTCGTGGGCGGCGACGAGGGACAGCAGTCGCAGTCGCATGGGCTCGGCGAGGGCCTTGAGGAGGACCGCGAGCTGTTCGGCCGCATCGGCCGTCAGCGGCGTGCCGGTCACCGAGGAGCAGCAGGCGTCGTCGGCCCCGGTCGGGGCGGGTGTCAGCGTCAGGGCGGTGGCGGTCATCTCGCCAGTATGCGGCGCCGCATTGACAACCGTCGATCCCTCACGCGGGCCCTACCCTGATGCCGTGCGAGTCGTGCCGACGAGGTTCCCGTGGGAGATCCCGGTGAACTCCGACGCGCTGATCGCGGGGGCACTCGCCCGTGCCCGGCCGGCGGCACTTGCCGGCGGCGGGCGCAGGCTCGGTGGCCTGCCCGATGACGTGGTTGCCGAGCGCTACGGAGTGCTGCGCGCCCTCGTTCACGAGCGGGCCGCCACCGACGCGGTGGTGCTCGAGCGGCTTGAGCGCCTCGAACAGAGCGAAGCCGACGAGTCGTGGACGCGCTGGCAAACCAGCGTGATGCTGATCGACGCCGACGACGATCCCGTGGTGATCGAGTCCGCCCGCGGCGTCTGGGAGGCGCTCGGCTCGAACGAGTACGCGCTGGAGTTCAAGATCCGACTCGCGACGTACCGGGGATTCCTGGCAGGGCGATTCTGGGTGACGCTCCCGATCGCAGGCTGGTTCGGGATCGCGATGGCGAGCTCCGCGGTCGAGGATCGTTACGGCGTCCCCTGGTGGGTGTGGCTTCCCGCGATCGTCGGCTGGCCGGTTCTCGTCTGGCGCCTGTTCTCGGCGAGCCATCGAGCGCGCGAAAGGGTAGGCGGGAAGGAACTGCCCCACGTCTAGGGTCCGGATCCTCGACCCGTGAGCTCCGCGATGCGCAGTGCCGCGAACCGATTTGCTCCTACCCAAGCCTTCAGGCCCACCGCGCGATTGCCGATGAGGCAGGTGTTGGTTTCGGCGTGGGCACGCGCCCGCGCGGTCGCCGGCATGGACACGGCGCCGATGAAAAGTCCTGGTGACAGACGAATTGCGACTTCCACCAGCGGCGTGCCCATGGCACGTGGTGTTCGGCGGTCACAGTCGCGAATCATTCATCTGGCTCGGAGGATCATGCGCTCATTCACGGAGATCGCTGCTCGACCAGCACGTATCGCCGCTCTCGCGCTCGCACTCGCCCTGTTCGGAGGGGGAGTCTCGACGGCGCAGGCCGCGACGCTCCCGGCCGGGCCGAGCGCTCCGGCGCCTGCCCCGAACCCGATCGACGGATACGCGCACTACCAGGCGCAGTCGACGTGTTCCCCGACGGCGAAGCCCGGCGCCACCTACCTTCTGAACCTCGCCCTGAGCTATTACAAGATCGGTCGGAACCTCGGGATCACCCGCGCGTGCGACATCGGCGGAACGAGCGAGCACAAGGAGGGGCGGGCGTTCGACTGGGGCGTGCTCGTCAGCAATCCTGCGGAGAAGGCCGCCGGCGACAGCTTCACCAACTGGCTCACCGCCGCTGGTCCCGACGGCAAGGTCGGGTTCAACGCCCGCCGCCTGGGCGTGATGTATGTCATCTGGAACAAGCGCATCTGGAGCAATTCGAGCCAATATGCCAGCTGGCGGACCTACACCGGCCCCATTCCGCACACCGACCACGTACACGTCTCGCTGAGCTGGCCCGGTGCCTGGGAAAACACCTCGTGGTGGACGGGCCGGGCGATCCCGGACCCGGACGTGACCACACGCTATGTGAACTGGGTGTACCGGGACCTCTTCAACCGCTATCCCGAGCCCGCAGGGCTGGCGAGCTGGAGCAAGCTCCTCAACGCCGGCTCACCCCGCGTGGGCGTTGCGAACGCCATCACCCGCTCGAACGAGTACCGCAGCGGGCTCATCACGGGGGCCTACCGCGAGTTCCTCGGCCGGGACCCTGATGCCGGCGGGCTGACGACGTGGCTCGGTGCCATGGCCGGAGGCATGACGATTCAGACGATGGAATCGGGATTCGTGGCCTCCCAGGAGTACTACAACAAGGCCGGCGGCACGGACCCAGCGTGGGTCGCGCGCCTCTACCAGGATGTTCTTGGTCGTACTGCGGGCCCTTCCGAGGTGCAGAACTGGGTCGGCGTATTGGCGGTGACACCGTCGAGGCTGGACGTTGCCAAGAGCTTCGTGATGTCCACAGAACGCCTGACGACCGTGGTCAACGGCTACTACGAGCACCTGCTCAATCGCGAGATCGACCCGGGTGGGCTCGCCAAGTGGGTGCCGCTGATCCAGAAGGGCTACCGGACCGAGGCCGTCATCGGCGGGATTGTCTCGAGCGCGGAGTACTACACGAAGGCGGAGTAGTCGCCGGTTCACCGGCGTCGTACGGCCAGGCCGACCCATCGGGTGGTAAGCACCCGGTGGGCCGGCCTGGCCATTGTCGGAGTCGCGGTGCTCAGCAGGTCGCCCAGTTCGTGCAGCCGCTCTTCTCGAGCGAGGGCTCGATCGGGGTGGTGGTTGCCGGGCCCTCCTCGAGAACCGTCGCCCAGCTGCCGGATTCGCGTTGCTCGAGCAGTCGACCATTGTCGGGATCGAAGACCATCGTGTAGTTCCCGCCGTGATCGCTCGCGCCGCCGGCACCGTCGGAACCGGTGTACTCGATCAACGAGCCGGGCCGGTTCAGATGATCGCGGATACCGGGCGTGACCTTCGCGTTCGGCATCCCGGCCATGATGGTCCACAGTGCCTTCGTCAATGCGGGCGGACCGGGGTTGTTGAGCTGCATGTCGCGGACCATGCTGAAGATCTTGTCGTCGTCCGTGCCCTGGCCGCGGTCGGGTTCGACGCTCGCCCGGAAGAGCGCTTCGAGGGCGGTCGGGTCGGTCGGGAGCGTGTATAGGACGTCCCAGTTGACGAGCGTCCATTTGCCATTGATGAGCAGGTTTCCCCAGCCCGACGGACCGGCGAACATTGCGTTGGCCAGGTCGCCGTCATCGGTGAACATTCCGGGCTTCGTGTGACCACTCCAGGTTTCGCGCTTGTGTACCTGCCCGGCGCTCTCGTGCGACTCTTCGACCGTGTGCCAGAACGGCGCGTCGGGCCAGCCCGCCGCGGCCGCGCTCACCGAGGGTTCTGCCGTCGGAGTCGGGTCGACCTCCCCGGCCACGCGAAGACCACCGTGCCCCGCCGGCACGACGGCGGTCGAGCTCCACGGCTGAGCGTCGAGGACCCAGCCCGCGCCGCCGAGCACCAGCGTCAGCGAGAGCGCACCGCCGATGCGGCTGACGGTCCGGCGCCGGCGGGCGCGCGGCACCACCCGGCTGGTGTCGACCGCGATCACCGGGCCGACCTCGTCGACCCGGGCGCGCAGGAAGCTCAAGAAGTCCTGGTCCTGGGTCATGATCCGCTCCTCGTGTTCGACGTTCCGGCGTTCGCGGGCAGATGTTCGGTGCTCTGGTGCAGCTCGGCGCGCAGCTGGGCCAGCCCGCGCGACGCGGTCGACTTCACGGTCCCGACCGAGATCCCGAGGTCCTCGGCGACCTCCCGCTCCGAGAGTCCCTCGAGGTGGCGCAGCACCACGATCCGGCGCTGCCGGGTGCTGAGCGTGGCGAGCGCCCGGACGAGCTGGTCGCGCCTGGCGTGCAGCTCGGCGCCGCTCACGATCTCGCCCTCGGGGACGTCGGCGGGGGCCATCAGGACCTCCCGACGGCGTTTGCGCCACGAGTCGATGCGCAGGTTGGCCAGCGTGCGACGGGTGTACGCCAGCGGATCGCGCTGCCGGGCGATCGACCACTTGAGGTAGGTGCGCGTCAGGGCCAGCTGCACGAGCTCCTCGGCCTGGTGCTCGTCGCCGCACAGCAGCCACGCAGTGCGGGCCAGTGCGGGCGCCGCGCGCGCCATGAACTCGGTGAACTCGGCCTCCCGGTCGACCACCCCGCTCGAGATGGGCACGACGTCCATGTCGTCCCCTGTCTTCGGCTCACCTGCTCCGAATGGGCCCTGCGACCACCATCGCTCTCATGACTAGTACACGATCGGCGCCGCCCAAAGGTTGAGTGCCGCCGCCGACCGGTCGGCCGTGTGTGCCGCATCGGACCACGGACCGCCGTTACGGCAAACGGGTGACGTTTCGCTTGCCCGGGTTTGACCTACCTAGCACCCGCGTATCAGAATAATCCTGACAGTGCGCATCGCCGGCCCCCTGCGCGGTGCGCACTGTTCAACTCGCGATCCCCGTGCCCCCACCGTCGAGGGCATCGTGTGCGATCGAAACCCCCCGGTATGTCCGGCGTGGCCGCTACACGATGCGGCGCCCTCGCGGTTAGCGTTTGGGGGTGACTCTTCCAGCGCACACCACAGGGAGAAGCGCCGGCGCGGAGCCGGAGCCTCGCGAGCCCACCGCTGCACCGCGCGTCGTCGAACCGCCGACCACCGCCGAGCTCGTGACCGCCGCCATCGCGACGTGGCGCACGACGCTGGTCGAGTCGGCCGGTGCCTCCACCCTGGCCGACGTCGACCTCCTGGGCGACGCCGCGCTCGACCTGTCCGCGGCCCACCCGTCGGGCATCGCCCAGCTCTTCGCGGGCCGCGACACCCGGCTGTCGAACCTCGTCCGGGAGGGCGCCGCGCTCGCGACCGCCAAGCGCCGGGCGCGCGCGGTGGGGGCGCGCGCGGAGCAGTACGCGCAGCGCTACGGCATCGCGCCGACGTACCTGGCGATCGGCGTGGCGACCTGGATCGAGCGCACGTCGCCCGAGGCCGCCACCGCCACCACCGACGACGTCGCGGCGCTCGCCGTGGTGACCCGGACCCGCCCCGCTGAGCGCGCAGACCAGCCCGACCCCGACCCGACGTCGGGCGAGCACGACGGCGACCTCGACCCGGCCGAGCCGCCGATCGACCCGCCGCGCACCGTGCGCGCCCCCGTGCTGCTGCGCCCCGTCGCGCTGCACGCGCGCGGCAGCGGCGCGAGCGACTACGAGCTCAGCCTCGAGCCGTCGCTCGAGCTGAACCCGATACTGGCTCGTGCGCTGCGGTCCCGTGGCGCCCTGCTCGACCCGATCGCGGTCGCGCGCGGCGCGTTCACGAGCTCGGGCTTCAACCCGCGGCCGGCCCTGGACCGGCTCGAGGCGCTCGGATCCGCCGTGCTCGAGGACTTCAAGCTCACCGAGCGGCTGCTCGTCGGCACGTTCGTGTACCCCGGCCAGGTGCTCGTGGAGGACCTGGACCAGAGCGCCGACACGCTGGCGAACCACGAGGTGATCGCGGCCCTGGCCGGCGACCCGGTGGCGCGCGAGCGGCTCGCCAAGCCGCTGCCGGAGCCGGTGCGGGGC
>NZ_DATCNW010000306.1:0-17158 GCF_036565025.1 Pengzhenrongella sp. | reverse complement strand
CAGGATTCCGGTGGCGACGTCGGTGTCGCCGTGGTCTCTGGCCCAATGAACGCAATGGTGACATTCGCACAGCCGAGCCGGCGCGTCGCAGGACGGGTACTGGCAGTGCTTGTCGCGGGCGATGATCGCCCGGCGCAAATGTTTGCGGTAGGTCCGCTTCTTGCGCCCGACGTTCAGGATCTGCCCGTCCGGTCCGAAGACCATCCGGCTGATCTCCCCGTCGCACAGCAACCGGCGCAGGACCGCCCACGGGACGGGCTGGCCGTCCTCGAACATCGCCGCGTCCAGCAGCCCCGCGGCCGTGAACTCACCGTCTCGCATCGAGCCCGGCCCGGCGAGGGCCTCGAGGCCGGTGATGTGCCCGGGCGCGTACGGGATGGGCAGCAGGTCGGCCGGCAGCTGGTCGCCGGCGCCGGCCTGGGCGGCCAGCGCGAGCAGGGTGCGGTAGCCGACGTGGATGTTCAGGTGCGGCTTGACCCCGCCGGTGGTGCCGACCAGGCCGTGGTCCAGGGTGAGCCGGGTCATGGTGACGAGCGCTTCGAGGCGCAGCTGGGCGCGGGTGCGGATCTCGTCGTTCGAGGGGGTCCGGGTGAGCGCGTCCAGGCCGGTGAGCAGCAGCTGGCCGTGCTCGGTCGTCATGAACGCGTTCAAGAAGTAGCCGCCCGTGGTCAGCGCTATGTCCAGGTACTCCCGGTCGGTCGCCTCCTTGAACCCGCGCTCGTCCGCCTCGGGGTCCGTGGCGGACGCCCACCGCTTGACGGCGTTGCGGAACTTGTCCGCCGGCCACGCGTGCGCCTCGGTGAGCAGGAACCGCTCCCCGCACACGTTCGTGGGGTCGACCAGCGCCTCGCGCCGCCCGGGGCTGGTCGCCGCGCACGTCGTGAGGATCTCCGCCTGGTCGATCGTGAGCCGCTCCGGCCCACCGGTTACGACCGCCGCCCCGGTCAGCGGCAGCTCGTCGCGCAACGCGCGGCCCAACCGGGTCATCCGCTGGGCGCGGTAGTGCGTGATGTGCACCCGGCGGGACACCCACCAGGGGAACGTGCGGGCCTCGGTCGCCCACACCACATCGGTCTCCACGACCGGCAACGCGCAGGTCGCGATCGCGGTGAACCGGTCACCGAACTCGTACGCCGCGTCGAACAGCTCCAGCGCACGCGAACCGTCCAGATCCCGCGGCGCGACCCGCGCGATCGCGTCCAGGTGCTCGCGCACCGCCGCGCAGTGGTCGGCCAGTGAAAGGCTGTCGAGCGAGCTGTCGCCGTCGTCGAACACCATCTCGCACCCCCTGCCTGACCGCATTCCTATGAATTCCTCTGCGACCAACTCTACCGGGTGCCACTGACACTCCGCGTGCCTCGGTGCCACCAGCGCAGGCATGTCCACGGCGATTCTCGACAACGTGTCCTGCACCTGTGGAAGACCTCCCAGAATCAAAGCCTGGGCGTGGGTCTCCCGCCGCCAACAATCTCTCGCCGAGAAGTCGATTTTCGCCCATGAATCGGCCGGCGTATGGGCGGAAATCGACTTCTCGGCGAACTCCAGGCGGTGGCGGTGGTTGGGGCTGCCACCTGGGCCGACACCCCCGATCTGCGCCCGATCGTGCATGCTGTGCCGGTGCTGGACGACTTCGATGACGTGCTCAAGCGCGCCCAGGTCGGCTCTGCGGAGGCGTTCACGTCGCTGTACGAGGACCTGGTGCGGCCAGTCGCGGCGTACCTGCGCGGCCGCGGGGTGCACGAGGTCGAGGACGTCACGAGCGAGGTCTTCCTGGCCGTGTTCACGGGAATCGCCGGCTTCGTCGGGGAGCAGGCGCAGTTCCGTAGCTGGGTGTTCACGATCGCGCACCGGCGCATCGTCGACACGTGGCGCAAAGGGTCCCGGACCCCGCCCCAGGTGCCCTACGAGCCCGAGGACGACGGGCGCACCGCCAACAGCGCCGAGAGCGACGCGCTCGAATCGCTGGGGGAGGAGCGCGTCCACGAGCTGCTCTCGGACCTGACCGACGACCAGCGCGAGGTGCTGGTCCTGCGGATCGTCGGCGACCTGACGGTCGAGCAGGTCAGCGACGTCGTGGGCAAGAAACCGGGCGCAGTGAAGGCCCTGCAGCGCCGGGGCCTGGCCACCGTGCGCCGCCTCATGGTCAAGGAGGGAGTACCCCTGTGAGCGCTTTTGACGATGACCTGGATATGAAGGCACACCAGGACGAGCTCCTCCTGCGCGGCCGGCCGATGCCGTCCGAGCCGGAGCTTGCCGCGTTCGTCTCGGCTCTGCGGAGCACTGCCGCCGAGCCGGCTCCCGCTCCGAACCTCGCCCTGGCCGCACTGCTGCGCGACGGGCTCGCGCCGCCGTCGGCCGGCCCGACGCGGGTGCGACCGGCCGCCGCCCGCGAGCAGTCCCGGCTGCGCACCCGGCTGCGGGCCGTCGCCGGCCTCGGGTTGGCGGCCAAGATCGTGCTCGGCGCCGGGGTCGCGGTCGCGTCCGTGACCGGTGCGGCGACGATCGATGCCGTGCCCGACGTCGTCCAGCGTCCGGCAAGCGCGGTCGTGTCCGGCGTCGTGCACCTGTTCGAGCCCGCGGCAGCACCGGTGAAGCACGCACCCGCGCGACCCGCCCCGCAGCCTGGCAGCACCGCGGCGCCCACGCCTGGACCTGGTGCGACGGCGCCGGCGCCCACCTCGGCTCCGTCGGCACCTGCCGTCGCGCCGAGCCCGACGCCGACGCTGCCCGTTCCCCTTCCGGTGGATCCGCACGTCGACCTGCCCGTACCGGTCCATCCCAGTGCCGTGCCCCCGGTCGTGCGCGACCTGCACAGCCTGCTCACGACGACGGCCGATCCCGCCACCGCCCCCACGGCCGAGGTGCTTGCGCCGGTGCTCGGCCAGTAGTCGCCGAGCCGCGGACCTGCGGAAAAACTCATCTCGGGTACCCCGTACCCCTGCGGCGTTCGGCGGCGATTGCCCCTTGTGAGAGCGGCACTCGTGCCGCACCCCGAGGGGCCGGGTCCGCAGGACGTGGTTCCCAAGTTGAGGAGATCAAACGTGAGCACCACTGCATTCGCCACTGCCGCCCTGGCCAAGTTCACCGGTCTGAACCTTGCCGGCAAGGCCGTCGTCGGCCTGGTCGTCGCAGCAGGCGCGACCGGCGCCGTCGGGGTTGCCCCGGTCGTCGCCCACCAGTTCGTGCCCGACGCGAAGTCCGTCGCGATCGTCCAGCCGGCCGTCCAGGACGCGAAGTCCGACGTTGCCGGCGCGAAGTCCGACGCGACCGGAACCGTTGCCGACACGAAGTCCGACGCGACGGGTGCCGTCGCCGGCGCGAAGTCCGACGCGACCGACCTCACCACCAGCACGAAGGGCGTCGTCGACGGCACGGTGTCCGACACGAAGGGCACCGTCGCCGGCACCACGGCCGACGCCAAGAAGACCGTCGCGCAGACCGCGGCCGAGGCCAAGGCCCTGGCGGCCGGCACCACGGCTGACGCCACGGGCACCGTCGCGCAGACCACGGCCGAGGCCAAGGCCCTGGCGGCCGGCACCAAGGCCGACGCGACCGGCACCGTGTCGGACGCGACCGGTGTCGTCGGTGGCGTCACCGGTGCGGCTTCGGGCACCGTTTCCGGCACCGCCGGCAACTGATCGTTCGCTCCTAGCTCGACGGGCCCCGCGCCCCGCAGCATCGACGCCACCCGCCCCGGACTCGCTCCGGAGCGGGTGGCGTCGTTCGCGTACAGTCGATCGGATGCCTCACGCACTCGCCGCCATTGAATTGTCCGAGCCAGGTCCGGCGGCGAAGGCCGATGGTTTCGTCAGGGTCCGTGGAGCGCGCGAGAACAATCTCCGGGACGTCGACGTCGATGTGCCCCGGGACTCCATTGTCGCCTTCACCGGGGTGTCCGGCTCGGGCAAGTCGTCGCTCGCATTCGGGACCATCTTTGCCGAGGCGCAGCGGCGTTTCTTCGAGTCCGTCGCACCGTACGCCCGCCGACTGATCCAGCAGGGGCACTCTCCCCGGGTGGAGCAGATCACCGGACTGCCGCCGGCGGTGGCGCTGCAGCAACGCCGCGGTGCGCCCAGCTCGCGCTCGAGCGTGGGCACGATCACCACGCTGTCCAACTCCCTGCGCATGCTCTACTCACGCGCCGGGACCTACCCGGCCGACGATCCCGAGCGCCTGGAGTCGGACTCCTTCTCGCCGAACACCGCGATGGGCGCCTGCCCGGCGTGCCACGGGCTGGGCACCGCGCACACCGTGAGCGAGTCGTCGCTCGTGCCCGACCCATCCCTGAGCATCCGGGACGGAGCCGTTGCCGCGTGGCCGGGCGCCTGGCAGGGAAAGAATCTGCGAGACATTCTCCGCACCCTCGGCTACGACGTCGAGGCGCCGTGGGCCCAGCTGTCGCGAGCAGCCAAGGACTGGATTCTTTTCACGACCGAGCAGCCGGTGGTCGAGGTGATGCCGGAGCGTGAGCGCAATGTCCGGCCGTACCAGGGTCGATTCTGGAGCGCCAAGAGCTATGTCATGCACACCCTGGCGGATTCCAAGAGCGAAACCGTGCGGGCCCGAGTGCTGCGCTTCGTCCAGGTCGGACCGTGCACCCAGTGCGCGGGTAGTGGCCTGCGGGCCCGCGCCCTCGCGGTCACCTTCGCCGGTCGCACCATCGCGGAGCTGGGCGCGCTTCCGCTGGCCGCGCTCAGCGAGGCGCTGCGCCCCGAGCAAGGTGTCACCGAGGTCGCCGCCGGACTCACCGGAGACCTTCGGGCCCGGATCGAGGTCCTCCTCGGTCTCGGGCTGGGCTACCTGAGCCTGAACCGTCCGACGCCGACGCTCTCGCCCGGTGAGATGCAGCGCCTGCGCATCGCCACCCAGCTGCGGTCCGGTCTGTTCGGCGTGATCTACGTGCTCGACGAGCCGTCCGCCGGCCTGCACCCCGCCGACGCCGAGCCGCTGCTGCTCGTGCTCGAGGCACTCAAGTCGAGCGGCAACTCGGTCTTCGTGGTCGAGCACGACATGGACGTCGTGCGCCGGGCCGACTGGGTGGTCGACGTCGGCCCGCTCGCGGGGGAGGCCGGCGGCACGGTGCTCTACAGCGGACCGACACCCGGCCTCGCCGACGTCGCTGGGTCGGTGACCCGAAGGTTCCTGTTCCCGGGCGCGGCGGTCAGCGGAGCCGGGCGAACGATCCGGGCGCCGCAGGGCTGGCTGCGGCTGCGCGGGATCACCCGGCACAACCTGCGGGACCTGGACGCGGACTTCCCGCTGGGTGTCCTCACCGCGGTGTCCGGCGTCTCCGGTTCGGGCAAGTCCACGCTGGTCAGCCAGGTCCTCGCGGGCGAGGTGGGCCGCCGCCTGCGCGCCGGCCCGGAGGCGGGCGACGTCGGGCCGGACCTCGACGCGGAGCCCGGCGAAACGGGCCTCGTCGGTCACCTGACCGGCCTCGATGCCGTGGACCGACTGGTCCGCGTCGACCAGAAGCCGATCGGCCGGACCCCGCGGTCCAACCTGGCGACCTACACCGGGCTGTTCGACGCGGTCCGCACGACGTTCGCCTCGACCGCCGCGGCACGCGAGCTCGGATTCGGCGCGGGACGGTTCTCGTTCAACGTCGCGGGAGGTCGCTGCGAGACCTGCCAGGGCGAGGGTTTCGTCGCCGTCGAGCTGCTCTTCCTGCCCGGAAGCTACGCGCCGTGCTCGGCGTGCGGCGGTTCCCGCTACAACGACGAGACCCTCCAGGTCACCTACCGGGACAAGACCATCGCCGACGTGCTCGGCCTCACCGTCGACGCCGCGGTGGCGTTCCTCGGTGACGTTCCGGCCGCCGCGCGCAGCCTGGAGACCCTGCACGACGTCGGCCTCGGCTACCTCAGGCTCGGGCAGCCCGCCACCGAGCTGTCCGGCGGTGAGGCGCAGCGGATCAAGCTCGCCACCGAGCTGCAGCGGGCCCGTCGCGGGCACACGCTCTACCTGCTCGACGAGCCGACCACGGGCCTGCACCCGGCCGACGTCGAGCTGCTGGTCGGCCAGCTGAACCGGCTGGTCGACGCGGGCAACACGGTGGTCGTCGTCGAGCACGACATGGACGTGGTCGCCGCGGCCGACTGGGTGATCGACCTCGGTCCCGCCGGCGGTGACGCCGGCGGTCGAATCATCACCGAGGGCACCCCCCCGACCGTCGCCGCCCACCCGCAAAGCCGAACGGCCCCCTACCTAGCCAAACGCCTCCCGCCGACGTAGAACCCCCCGCGCCCAGATAGAGCGGTGTAGCGCTCTACCTCGCGCGGGGGGTTCTACCTCGGCGGGTGGGTTGGCTTGCGGGCGGGCAGCACCGACCGGCGCGCGGGGTTCGCGAGCGCCGTCGTGGAGCGGGTGACGAGCTGGGCGGGGATCGAGCGGTGCCGCTCGGCGGGCGGGTGGCCCTCGAGCGTGCGGATGAGCCGGTGCATCGCGAGGCGGGTCAGCTCGGCGAAGTCTTGGCGGACGGTCGTCAGGGGGGTGGTCAGGAAGGCCGAGACCGGGTCGTCGTCGAACCCGACCACGCTGATGTCCTGCGGGACGCGCAGGCCGGCCGTCCGGATCGCGTGCATCGCGCCGATGGCCATCTGGTCGTTCGCCGCGAACACGGCCGTGACGTCGGGGCGGTGCAGGATCGCGGACATCGCCTCGTAGCCGGACCGCGGCGTCCAGTCGCCGGTCAGCACGGGCGGTTCGGCCGCGTCGGCGTCGGCCAGCGCGGCGCGCCAGCCGTCGATGCGGCGCCGGGTCGCTCCCCAGGTCGAGGTCCCGCCGATGTGCCAGACCGTGGGGTGGCCGAGCGCGAGCAGGTGCTCGGTCGCGCCCCGCGCGCCGCCGGTCTCGTCCGCGCCGACGACGAGCTCGCCGGGGCGGTGGCTCTCATGCGGGTCGTCGAAGCTCAGCACGCAGATGCCGTCGGGGATGTGCAGCTCGGGGTGCCCGAAGTCGATCGGCTCGGACAACACGATGCCCTCGACGCCCTGGCTGACCAGCTGGTCGACGGCCTGCTGCAGCTCTTCGGCGCTGTTCTCCAGCGTGCGCACGACGCTGAGGAAGTAGCCCGCCGCGCGGGACGCGTGCTCGACGCCGTCGAGGATCGAGGCCGGCCCGTGCAGGGTCGTGCCGACGGTGATCATGCCGATCCGCCGTGAGCGGTGCGTGACCAGCGCCCTGGCGGCGGCGTTCGGCCGGAAACCGAGCTCGGCGATCGCGGCGAGCACGCGCTCGCGGACCGGCGCGGTGACGTGCGGTTCGTCGTTCACCACCCGGGAGACGGTCTTCTGGGACACCCCGGCGTGCCGGGCGATGTCGGTCATGGACACCGGACGAGCGGTGGGCACGCGCGGGACCGGCGCAAGACTCGCCTGGCTCATCGATGCAGCTCCTTTGCTTCCACCTGGGTTGACTACGTAGTCACGCCCTCGTGGAGCGAGTAGACCACGACTATGACTACGTAGTCAAAGCGATCGGACCGCGACACCCCGCGACGCCCCCGCGACGTGTCAGACCGTGCGCGGTCCCTGGCGCGCGATGGGACTGACAACTGTGGGGCCTACGGTGAGCGGCCTACCGCAACGAGGAACAGGACATCCCGACATGACCATGCCCGCCCTGCCCGACCTGCTCGGGGTCCACGCCCGGTGAGCGCGCTGACCGACCTCGCCGACCGGGCCCGTGGCCTCGTCCGGGACGGCCGGCGCGCCGTGCTGGGCGTGACCGGCCCGCCGGGCGCGGGCAAGACGACGCTCGTCGAGCAGCTGCTCGCGGAGCTCGCGCCGACGCCGCCGTCGGGCGCGCGAGCGGGGGAGTGGGTCGCGCACGTCCCGATGGACGGCTTCCACCTGGCCGACGTCCAGCTCGAGCGGCTCGGCCGGCGCGACCGCAAGGGTGCCCCGGACACGTTCGACGCCGCCGGCTACGTCGCGATGCTGCGCCGGCTGCGCGAGGACGCCGACGACGTCGTGTACGTGCCCGGTTTCGAGCGCGAGCTCGAGCAGCCCATCGCGGCCGCCATCGCCGTCCCGCGCGCGGCGCGCCTGATCCTCACCGAGGGCAACTACCTGCTCCTGGACGACGGCGACTGGCGTCGCGTGCGACCCGAGGTCGACGAGGTCTGGTACGCCGACCTCGACGAGGAGACCCGCCTGGAGCGCCTCGTGTCCAGGCACGTCCGCTTCGGCAAGCGCCCCACGCACGCCGCCGCCTGGGTCGACGCCGTCGACGAGCCCAACGCCGCCACCGTCATCGCGACCCGCCCCCGCGCCGACCTCATCATCAACACCGCCACCCTCCCGACCTGTCAGACCGAGCGCGACCTATAGGTCGCGCTCGGTCTGACACATGAACTGCCCTGAGAGTTGTCAGACGCAGCGCGGCCTATAGGTCGCGCTGCGTCTGACACATCGGGGGGAGGCGGGAGGATCGGGAAGAAAACGGCCTGGCGTTGGCGCTTGGATTACGTGAGGATGCCGATGAGTCAGAGTCCACCCCCCGCGCTGTCAGGGAACACGGCGTGGGCCCGCAGGCACGAGACCGCCCTCGCGCGGTTCCTGCGGACGGAGAGCGGCAGCGCCTCGGTGCTGCTCGCGGCGACCCTCGTGGCGCTCGTGTGGGCCAACGTCGCGGGCGCGTCGTACGCGTCCTTCTGGCGCACCGAGCTGTCGATCAAGGTCGGCGGCGCGGGGGTTGCGATGGATCTCGTCGGCTGGGTGAACAGCGGCCTGATGACCTTCTTCTTCTTCGTCGTGGGTCTCGAGGCCCGCCGCGAGCTCGACATCGGCGAGCTGCGCGAACGGCGCCGGGTGCTGCTGCCGGTCACCGCCGGGATCGCGGGGATGGCGATCGCCGTCGCGCTGTACCTGAGCATCAACGCCGGGAGCCCGTCCGCGGCGGGCTGGGGGGTCGCGATGTCGACCGACACGGCCTTCGCGCTCGGGATGCTCGCGCTCATCGGTCCGCGGTTCCCGGATCGCCTGCGCGCCTTCCTGCTGACCGTCGTGGTCATCGACGACCTCGTCGCGCTGCTGGTCATCGCGACGGTGTACACCGAGCGGCTCCGGATGGTTCCGCTGATCGTGGCGCTCGTCCTGTTCGCCGCGACGTTCGCCCTGGTCAAGCTGCGCGTCAGGGCGAGCGCCCTGTACCTCGCGGGCGGCGCCGCGACCTGGGTCGCGCTGTACCGGTCGGGCGTCGACCCGGTCGTCGTCGGCCTCGCGATGGGGCTGCTCACCTTCGCGGGCCCCGCTGGTCGGGAGGTCCTGGAGGCCGCCACCGACCGGTTCCGGGACTTCCGCGAGCAGCCGACGCCGGCGTTCGCCCGCTCCGCGCAGGCCGGCCTGCAGGCGGCGCTCTCGCCGAACGAGCGTCTGCAGGACCTGTACCACCCGTGGACCAGCTACGTGATCGTGCCGCTGTTCGCGCTGGCCAACGCCGGCATCGGGGTCAAGGGCGACTTCCTCGCCCAGGCCTACCGGTCGCCGATCACGCTCGGCATCATCGTCGCCTACGTCGTGGGCAAGCCGGTCGGCGTGCTGGCCGGATCCTGGCTGGTCACCCGCGCGACCAAGGGCCGGCTGCGGCCGCCGGTCGGCTGGGCGGCGGTCGCGGGCGGCGGCACGATCGCCGGTATCGGCTTCACCGTGAGCCTGCTGATCGCGACCCTCGCGTTCCACGGGCGCGAGCTCGAGGAGGCCAAGCTCGGGATCCTCACCGCGGCCTTGCTGGCGGCCGGGCTGACCTGGGGGTTGTTCCGCCTCACCGCCGCGCTGCCGCCCGCGCTCCGGGCCCGCGCGCTGTTCGGCACCGCGGAGACGATCGTCGACCTCGACGAGCCGGTCGACGACCGGCGCGACCACGTGCGCGGCCCGATGAAGGCCCCCGTCACCCTGGTCGAGTACGCCGACTTCGAATGCCCGTACTGCGGGCGGGCCGAGACGGTCGTGCGCGAGCTGCTCGCCGGGTACGGCGACGTCCGGTATGTCTGGCGGCACCTGCCGCTGCGCGACGTGCACCCGCACGCCCAGCTCGCGGCCGAGGCCGCCGAGGTCGCCGCGCGACAGGGCTTCTTCTGGGAGATGCACGACCTGCTGCTCGCTCACCAGGGTGCGCTGAAGGTGCGGGACCTGATCGGCTACGCCGAGCGGCTCGGCCTCGATGTGGCGCGCTTCACCGAGGACCTGCGGCGGCACGCCGGGGCGGAACGCGTATCCGAGGACGTCGACAGTGCCGAGCTCAGCGGCGTCGCCGGGACGCCCACCTTCTTCATCAACGGCCGCCGTCACCACGGCGCCTACGACATCGCGACCCTGACCAGCGCCGTCAAGCTGGCCCGGGTCACCGCGACGATCGAGGCGCGGCCGGTGGGGTGGACGCGGCGGAAGCTGTCCGGCTTCCTGCGCTGAGGCGAACGCGTACAGAGCCCCGCAGGACCACGATCGGGTGAACCGTCGACTGCTCAACATCGGGCCTCGGTGGTCGATCTTTCGGCTAACCCCGCGCCACGGACCCCGAGGACACCCGACCCATGATCAACCCCAGGTTCACGTCTCCTGCGACGACGCATGCGAACGAGACCGAGGTGACGGTGCACCGCCAGCCCGTCGTGCGTCCGGATCGATCCGTGCACGGCTACGCGGTGTGCGTGCTCGTCCGGGCACCGCTCACGCAGGCGCACCGGGGCGAGGAGCTCGCCGAGCTCGTGCACGCGCAGTACGACCGGCTCGATCTCGCGACCATCGTGGCCAAGAGCGTCGCCTTCGTGCGAGCCACCACGGGCATGCTGATCGGCGCCCGGGCGTTGCCCCCGACCGCCGGCGACCTCGTCCTGGAGGTCCCGCGCAATTTCGCCGAGGTGCCCGACGCCGCCGATCGCCTCACCCGGCTGCGCGCGGCCGGGGTCGGCCTGGCGCTCGCGGACTACGTGCCCGGCGGCGCCCAGGACGACCTGCTCGGGCTGGTCGACTTCGTCAAGGTGGACCTCGGGCGGGGCGACGACGTCGCGGCCGCCGCCATCGCGCACGCGCACAGCCACCACGTCAAGGTGATCGCCGAGCGCGTCGCGACCGAGTCCGCCGTCGAGTTCTGCGCGGACCACGGCGTCGAGCTGCTCCAGGGACCGCTGTTCCAGCGGGACGCGACCCCGTCGGGACGCGACCTCACGACCGGTGAGATCCAGTGCCTCGAGCTCATGGCGCTGCTCAGCGCCGACGAGATCGACGAGCGCAAGGTCGTCGCTCTGGTCGGTGCCGACCCGGAGCTGGCCATCCGGGTGCTGGGGCTGGTCAACTCCAGCGCGATCGGGGTGCGCCGCCGCATCGACTCGATCGCCCAGGCCGTGATGCTGCTCGGCCCGCGGGCCCTGGGCACCCTCGCCGCCGCCTCGCTCGTCGACGCACGCAGCCACTCGCTGGCCGCCCTATGGTTCGTACTGACGCGTGCGGTCGCGTGCCGGTCCCTGGCCGGCAACGACGCGGGGTACACCGTCGGCCTGCTCTCGGCCGTCGCCGCGCAGATGCGCGTCGCACCCGCCCTCCTCGTCGCGCGCGCCGGGGTGTCCGACGACGTCGGCGACGCGCTGCTCACGAAGTACGGGCCGTACGGGCCGGTGCTCGCGGCCGTGCTCGCCCACGAGGAGAACGACGTCGCGGGCGTCCAGGCGACCGGGCTCGAGCCGCTCGTCGTCGCGCAGGCCTACCTCGCCGCGGTGGGCGACGCGCTGCGGACGGCGACCTCGGTCGCAGGCCCGCGCTCTCAGCTCTGAGACGTCAGCGAGGTCGCCCGAATAGGTGGTTCGCCCCAAATGCTCAAGTTTGCGCCCGCCAGGTCCGATGACCTCTCATAGCGCCGCACGATCGGCGGCGCTGTAGAGCATCACGACTGCCTGCCCGGAGGCTTCGACATGCCAGATTCAGCGCTCGTCGTCATGGACACGGTCGACGCGAGGCTCCTGCTCGGAGTGCTGGCGACGTTGAAGGCGGGTGACTTCACCGCGCGCATGCCGGTCGACCTGACGGGACTGGCGGGCAAGGTCGCGGACGGGGTGAACGACCTGATCATGTCGAACCAGGCGTTCGCGGCCGAGCTGGTGCGGGTGAGCGAGGTCGTGGGGGCCCAGGGGAAGCTGTCGCAGCGGGCCGCGGTCGGCGGCTGGGGGCAGCGGTGGACCGGCAGTGTCGAGGCGGTCAACTCCCTCATCGACGACCTGGTCCGCCCGACCCTGGAGATGCAGCGCGTGGTGGGTGCGGTCGCCGACGGTGACCTGAGCAAGAAGGTCACCGCGGACGTCCGCGGGGAGATGCTCGAGCTGAAGAACACCATCAACGCGATGGTCCACCAGCTCAACGGGTTCATCTCCGAGGTCACCCGGGTGACGCGCGAGGTCGGGACCGAGGGGAAGCTGGGTCAGGCCGCCGCGGTCACGATCGAGGTCGGCGGGGTCTGGAAGGACCTGACGGACAACGTCAACGTGATGGCCCGGAACCTGACCGGTCAGGTGCGCAACATCGCGGAGGTCACGACCGCCGTCGCGAACGGGGACCTGAGCAAGAAGATCACCATCGACGTCTCAGGGGAGTTCCTGGAGCTCAAGAACACCGTCAACGCGATGGTCGATCAGCTGAATGCGTTCGCGGGCGAGGTCACCCGCGTCGCCCGCGAGGTCGGCGTCGAGGGCAAGCTGGGCGGGCAGGCACAGTCGAAGGAGGTCGGCGGGGTCTGGAAGGACCTCACGGACAACGTCAACCAGCTCGCGGCGAACCTCACGAACCAGGTCCGGGCGATCGCGGAGGTCGCGACGGCGGTCACGGAGGGCGACCTGACCCGGCAGGTCCGGGTGGAGGCGTCCGGTGAGGTCGCGATCCTGAAGGACAAGCTCAACGAGATGATCCGCAACCTTCGCGAGACGACGCGGCAGAACGTCGAGCAGGACTGGCTCAAGACGAACCGCGAACGGTTCACCAGGATGCTCCAGGGCCAACGTGACATCGACACCGTCGCGGCCATGATCCTGTCCGAGATCGCGGAGCTCGTCGGCGCCCAGCACGGGGTCTTCTACTCGATGACCGCCGAGACCGACGGCCGCCCAGCGCTCGCGCTCCAGGCGGGGTACGGCTACGAGGAGCGCAGGAGGCTGTCGACGTCGTTCCACCTGGGGCAGGGGCTCGTCGGGCAGTGCGCGAAGGAGAAGAAGCGGATCCTGCTCACCGAGGTCCCCGGAGACTACGTGCGGATCAACTCGGGCCTGGGGGCTGCGGCCCCGCTGAACATCATCGTGCTGCCCGTGCTGTTCGAGGGGGCGGTCCGCGCCGTGGTGGAGCTCGCGTCGTTCTCCGCATTCACCCCCGCCCATCAGGCCTTCCTCGACTCCATCACCGAGAGCATCGGCCTGGTCCTGAACACGATCGAGGCCGACACCCTCACCGAGACCCTCCTCAAGCAGTCCCAGACCCAGGCCGAGGAGCTCCGCGCCCAGCAGGAGGAGCTCCGCGAGTCCAACGCGGACCTGGAGCGGCAGGCTCGCCTGCTCAACGAGCGGAACTTCGAGGCCGAGCAGAAGAACGCGGAGATCGAAGCCTCCAAGCTGATGGTCGAGGAGAAGGCGGGCCAGCTCGCGGTCTCCTCGAAGTACAAGTCCGAGTTCATCGCGAACATGTCGCACGAGCTGCGCACCCCGCTGAACAGCCTGCTTATCCTCGCCGAGCAGCTCGAGGAAGACCCCGAGCACAACCTGAGCGACGTTCAGGTCGAGTACGCGAAGATCATCGGCGCGTCGGGCCGTGACCTGATGGACCTGCTGAACGGGGTCCTGGACCTCGCCAAGGTCGAGTCCGGCACGCAGACCCCCCAGTTCGCCGACCTGCCGATCGTCGAGCTCCGGGCCACCTTGATCCGCGACTTCGAGCATGTCGCGGCCAAGAAGGGCCTCGCGTTCTCGGTCGACCTCGGACCCCGTTGCCCGCAGACCATCCACACCGACCCGCAGCGCCTCGGTCAGATCCTGAAGAACCTGCTCGCCAACGCGTTCAAGTTCACCGAGCGCGGCCAGGTCGAGGTCCGGGTCGCCCTCGCCGAGACCGGCTGGAGCCCGGAGTCCCTCGCCCTCGTGGTGGCCCCCGCGGTTCTTGCGCTGCGGGTCATCGACAGCGGCATCGGCATCGACGCCGGCCAGCAGCAACGGATCTTCGACGCGTTCACCCAGGGCGACGGCACCACGGCCCGCCTCTACGGCGGGACCGGCCTGGGCCTGTCGATCAGCCGCGAGCTCGTCGCGCTGCTCGGTGGTGAGATCACCCTGACCAGCACGCCGGGCGTGGGGAGCACCTTCACGGTCTTCCTGCCTGCCAGCGCCAGCGCGTCCGTCGCCGTGGTGACTCCCACGGTGACCCCGGAGCCGACGGCGGCGCTGGCGCAGACGGCGGAAATCCCCGAGCAGCGCGCCAGCTCTCCGCGCCACGCACCCACGGTGGAGCCGGCGCCGCCTGCATCCCCCACGCCCACCGCGTCCGTCGTCGGTCGAACCACGTTCGACACCCTGGAGAACGGCGCGATCGCCGGGAAGAAGATCCTGGTTGTCGACGACGACTACCGGAACCTCTTCTCGATGACCGCGCTGTTGGAACGTGGCCACGCCACTGTCATCTCGGCTGAGAACGGCATCGACGCCATCGCGGCCCTGGACCGGTCGCCTGACATCAACATGGTCCTGATGGACATCATGATGCCGGTCATGGACGGCTACACCTGCATGCGGACCATCCGAGCGGACGACCGCCACCGAACCCTGCCCATCATCGCGATCACCGGAAAGGTCGTCGCCGGGGAGCGCCAGCGCTGCGTCGACGCGGGAGCCAACGACTACGTCCCCAAGCCGGTCGACTCCGCGGAGCTCCTCGCGATCATGCGCCCCTGGCTCGCGGGCGACGCGAAGCCCGAGGGGGCCGTGCTCTGATGAACGCCCGGATGCTGCTCGCCGGTCTGCAGGCGAGCGGTCCACTGCCTGCGAGATCCAGGTCGCCGGTCGCCGTCCTGGTCGTGGACGACAACTACGCCAAGCGGTTGGCGCTGCGGTCCGTGCTGCTGCCGCTCGGCTTCGCGATCGTGGAGGCCGACTCCGGGCTGGCTGCCCTGCGGTGCGTGATGGCCCAGAACTTCGCCGTTATCCTGCTCGACGTCCGGATGCCGATCATGGACGGCTTCGAGACTGCGGCACTGATCCGACGTCGCCAGCAGGCCGAGATGACCCCGATCATCTTCGTCACCGCGAACGTGACCGACGAGCTGGAGCACCTCGACCGCTACGCACAGGGAGCGGTCGACTTCATGTTCGCGCCGGTCTCCCCGCACGAGCTCCGGGCCAAGGTCTCGGTCTTCGTGAACCTCTTCTGGCGGGCGGAGGAGCTGGCCGAGCGGGCTCGCGAGGTGGAGGCCACGGTCGCACAGCTCAGGCTACTTACCGACGCCGCCCCGATCGGGATCTTCCAGACCGACGCCGAGAACCGCTACGTGTACACGAACCCGCGGTGGTCGGAGATCACGGGCCTGTCCCACTCGGAGGTCGCCGGACAGGACTGGGACTGCATGTTCGGTGAGCAGCAGCGCGCCGACCTCATCGCCGAGCTGCTCGACAGCGCCGCTCGGGAGACGGAGTTCTTCCACCGGCTCGAGATCAGGCCGCCCAGGGGGCCCGTGCGGATCGTGGTGGTCACCTCCAAGCCCATCTCCGACGGCGCCGACGGGATCACCGGCTGGGTCGGCACCCTTGCCGACGTGACGGCCGAGGCGCGCGCCGAGGCGGCGATGTCCCACGCCCGGACCGAGCTGGAACAACGCAACGCCGAGCTCGCGGCCACCGCCCGACGCGACCCGCTCACCGGCCTGAGCAACCGCCGCGCGCTGCAGGAGGACCTCGAGCGGCTTGAGCTGCGGGTGTTCCGGCACGGGCAGCGGTACTGCATCGCGCTGATCGACCTCGACCACTTCAGGTCCTTCAACGACACCTACGGCCACCAGGCCGGCGACGATGGGCTCAGGGCCGTCGCCGACCACCTGAGGTCGAGCATCCGCAGCGGGGACGTGCTCTACCGGTACGGAGGTGAGTCGTTCCTGTGCCTGTTCGCCGACCAGTCCCGGGCGCAGGCGACGGCGACCCTCGGGCGTATGCGGACGGGTGTGGCGAACCTCGCGATCCCGCACTCCTCGAACCCCGAGGGTGTGCTCACGGTGAGCGCCGGCCTCGCCGTGCTGGACCCCGGTCACAGCAGGTCCGTGGCCCGGGTGATCAAGGAGGCGGACGAGGCCCTGCTGCTCGCCAAGAAGCTCGGGCGCGACCGCGTGGAGCAGCTCGGCGGCGGCGCACCGGCGCTCGGACCGGAAGCCGCCTGAGGGCTCGTAGCATTCGACATGACGGGCGGGGGAGCGGCGAGATGCGATTTCGGACCACGATCGAGCAGAGCGGCAAGACCGCGACGGGCATCGCGATCCCCGACGACGTCGTCGCGGGCCTCGGCTCGGGCAAGCGGCCTGTCGTCCGCGTCACGGTCAACGGCTACACCTACCGCAGCACCGTGGCCGTGCTGGGCGGCCGGTACCTGGTCGGCGTGAGCGCCGAGCACCGCGCGGGCGCGGGGGTCGCCGGGGGAGACGAGGTGGACGTCGAGCTCGAGCTGGACACCTCCCCGCGTGAGGTGGACGTCCCGGACGACCTCGCCGCCGCGCTGGACGGCGAGCCGGCGGCCCGGCGCACCTTCGACGGTCTGTCCTACAGCAACCGATCGTGGCACGTGCTGCAGGTCACCGGGGCGAAGACGGACGAGACCCGCCGGCGGCGGATCGCCAAGTCCGTCGATGCGCTGAGGGAGGGCCGGGTCCGCTAACGGCTGCCGGTCCTGCTCGACCGGCGTCAGCATGAGGTGAAATCCGACCGGGACGCAAGGAAGTCTCGGTCGCTGCCTTCGGTCCGGTTGATCCGTGCCGATAAGCAGGCATGCTCAAGTTTCGACGCCCGGTCCGTGGCACGGGGCCGGACCTTCCGGTCGCCGTCGCCGTCGCCGTCCCGGACCGGTCCGCGGCGACGTGGCCTGACGTTGACGCGCGCGCGTCCGCCGCTCCCCGCGGCGACCTTGCGTTCGTGCCCGAGCCCGCGCGTGCGGGC